>NZ_JAZGQE010000057.1:0-25732 GCF_048593885.1 Yersinia sp. 1252 StPb PI
CATGAGGCAGGTTGGCGTTATCTAGTTCAGCACTGTTATTATCTTTTGTGTGCAGCTCAAATTATGAATATTGGGTTTTGAGCTCTGTAACACGGGTTACCGCAATATTGTGATGAAGTTAGGAGTTACCTGCCATCAGCCAGTACCATTACATCAGTGCAGAGGTGGATACTGTAACTGGCTAATAAATAAGCCAAACCTGAATTCCCTTTATGTCAACACCACCAGCATGACCACCAATAACTGCGGGTTACATAAATCTGGTTTGAGTGATCCTCAGCATGTGGTGATCGTTACTATGGTTTTCCCTTAAAAGGAAGTGTAGTTAGAGCGAGCTCCTAAAGGAACTGTGTTCAAAGAGGTCTAAATTTCTGCTCATACCAAGAGCGGATGTTGCTAATACCAAGGCGTGTTAATCAATAGGGAACAGATCACTGATATTCATTGGTAACTGCCGTAATGCCATCAACGAGCGGATCACACCGTCATTTGGCATATTGAGGTGCTCGACAGCATGAATGATATCCTCCGGTAGTGCGTTCATCGGTGCTGATTCATGTATCTCGTAAAAACTGAAAGGGGGAAGAAATGGTGCTGCTCCCAAACAGGACTGGCATTCCTTTATCAGTTATGCATTTTTAGCATCACGTTAAAATTTAACTTACTTCCAGAAGGCGTCATTTTTCTCTATAGTACCTACGCCATAATAAATGTACTTAACTCATTATGACATATTACACTAACGAAAAATCTTGTTCTTCCTTCAAAGATTATTGTTCATTATATAACGTTATTGCTCACGAAGTAATTATGTTAATTAATAATGACTGCTTCAATACTGCATGTTAATACCGTAGGGTTTATTATGATTAATGTTATTATCTTCAGTCATTATGATATCATTATGTTTTTCTTGAAAACTGTTGTTGATAAAGTTACTGGAATGCACCCCAAAAAAGAAAAACCAGATATTACGCTATGTCACTCTTTACCCGAAATTGAAAATGCAATACAAACCATTGACCAACCTATCATCTTTTTTGATACTGATAATGTTTCTAGGTTTGATCAGTTTCGTCTTTTAAAATTAATTAAACAAACAACAAAAAGTGAGCGTATTTTTATTTTCACTAAAGAATCTGAAGAGTCAAAGTACGTGGTCGCAGTAAGATATATAGCTTCACTCGTATTCAGTAAAACTGCCACGCAGGCACAGTTGGAAAGCGTATTCTATCCACTATTGAATAGCTGTAATGTAATATTTAAGAAGAAAGAATCAGCTCTAATGCCAGATAAAATGCAACAACCTGTTCTTACCCAAAGGGAAAGCCAAGTTTGCCAGTACCTTCTGTCAGGGTACTCTAATATTAATATTGCCCGTATACTGAGTATTAGCCCTAAGACTATCAGTGCACATCGAGCCAATATTCTCAATAAATTTCAGGTAAATAATCTGTTGGAGTTATATTCAAAATTAAAGAAGTGACGCATGTCGCTAACCTCTAAATAGTGTGAAGTCTCATTCTAAGACAAGTGAAGTGTGGAGACTGCTTTGGTATCCGCTATTCTACCGGTGCTGTAACTCATGATGTTTCTATTGAAAATACTCTGAACTTTGGCGCTAACTAAACAAAACACGAATGATCTGCCAATCACTCAAGGCGTTATTGACTAAAAGAGAGTCAATATTATTCAGGAATAACGGAAAAGAAAATTTCTGCCGGGTTAAATTTATCGAGCAGAATATTTTTGGGCATAAAATCAATGTGTTATTGAAAAAATAGGGGCCACGATATAATTTATTTTATCACGATATTTTGTAGGATGGGCTATGTTTACATAGATGAGTGCTGCATTTAATTTTCACAGTTATATGAATAAATCTAATAGAAACAGCAGGTATATGATGAGAGAACTGCCGAAGATTAATCAACTTAAAAACCTCAAAGCAATTATACAATTTGGCAGCATACGAGCTGCCTCTCAGGCTTCGCACCAAACCCAGCCAGCGATGACGCGCAGCATTCAGGAATTAGAAAAAATATTAGGTGTTTCACTGTTGGTCAGAGGGGCACGAGGTGCGGTTTTAACCGAGATGGGGAGGATATTTGAGCCTAGAATGAATATGATTCTTAATGAACTGGAACGAGCAATTGATGAATTAAGGCAGATTGAACGATCATCTCATGGGTCAGTGACCTTCGGTTGCTCCCACTTACCTGCATTTGGCATTGTTCCTACTGTGGTTAAGAAATTTCAGGAACGTTACCCGACCGCCAGACTGACCGTGATTGAGGGACAACTGTCAGAATTACTGCCCTCTTTACGCCTTGGCCGCATGGATTTCTTTATTGGCGTTATCTCTCCCGATATTTCTCTGCATGAATTCAATGATGAACATTTAGCTATTGCTGAATTCGGTGTTATTGCTCGTAAAGGACATCCGTTAATTAATAGCACGTCATTACGCGATTTACGGGCGGCGAAATGGTATTTACCTACGGCCAGCACAGGGTATTTCAGTAATATGGAAGCGTTAATTTTCCCCTATGGCAAAGAATCAACCTGTTCGGTGATTTTTGGCGATTCTGCGGCTATTGCGGAACAGTTGGTATTAAATGAGGACTACCTGTTTGTCGGGCCAAAAACTATGCTGGCAGTGCCTCACCTGAAAAAAATTGTCTCCATTATCCCTATCAAAGAAAAACTACCTGATGGGCACTATAGTTTAATTTATCGGCAGCAACAGACGTTGACGCCATTGGCGAAGCACTTAATCGATGATCTTCGTTTTGCCTATTTGGGATTTATGGATCAACAAATAAATTAGTGGTAAAGCTAATGTGGGTAATCTGGGGCGTGGCTTAGCGTTGGTTTAATCCCGTTGGCCCTCAACCACCTCAGCGCTGTACCCTACGGTATACTACATTCAATCTGGCATGACGTAGGAGAATTCCCACACCATACCAGATGTTACCTATTCAATTCGCATACCAGCACAATATTATCTATCCCGTGCTTTGATACCAATTATCTTGTTAATTATTTGTTATATTATAATTTATGGTGTAATGGTTGAAGTATGGGCTTGTAACTATCTTATAGAGACTAAACTTACTTAATTCATCTGGTGTAACCATGTCTACTGTCCCCCTTAATGCTTTATCAGTGATACCTATTCAAGTAGAGACTGGAAGCGATGATCTATATCCCTTTTTCTCAACCATTGTCACTGGCTCAAAAATCAGGCCGCCATATAAAGGGAACTCAAATTTTGTGTGCGACTTGGTTCTAAAAAAAGTTCTTTTTAGTATTCCAACTCAAATACAGGCATTTTTTTGGGATGGCAACGCAGAGGGTATATGTTATGACTGTTAAATTCCGGTTGTCGCGTATCACGAGAACCTCCAGTCTTACTGGCAATGTTACTCGCCGCCTTGGTAAATTGATCATCTCATTTCTTATTCCGATATCAATGAGTGCGCTGGCTCTTGATAATATTAATGACGGGGAAACGGTGACCGTTCCCGGTGATGTAGGTTCGCCAGCAACGGCGCTGAATTTACTCATTAATGGTACTTTAAATATCGGTATTAGTGGTGGGGCTACGGGTGAGGTAAGTAACTTCAGTGGTTTTATCGCTCAGGCTACTGGTTCGGAAGGGCGAGTGGTTGTGACGGGCAACGGTTCTCGCTGGGATAACTCCAGCTTCCTCTACGTTGGGCATACAGGTAACGGCAGCCTGCTTATCCGTGAAGGTGGTTTGGTAACGAGCAGTTCAACCAGCAATATTGGCCTCAATGCATCAGCGACGGGCACTGTGGAGGTAAACGGTGCGGGTTCCATCTGGAACACCCTAAATGGCCTTGTTATTGGCGGGGGAGGGACTGGCACGTTAATCGTTGCTGACAGTGGCACGGTCAATGCCAATAATACGACACTAGGAATGAACACGGGCAGTAGTGGTACTTTTATTATTGGCGGCAGTGCGTTGACTGCCCCCGGGACGCTGGTTGGACAGCAAATTACTGTGGGTCAGGGTTCCGGCAGCATTATTCTTAACCACAATGCAACAGATTATGTCCTCGACAGTTCGCTTAACGGCGGTGCGAATAACGCTGTGGGTTCAGGCACAGGTCTGGTGGGCAATATCCTGATTGACTCATTGAACGGCAGAACATTGTTCAACAGTGACCACGGTGATTTCACCGGCACCCTTCAAGTCAGTGACAACGGTATTATTAGCGTAAATGGCGATATGTCTGGCGGTACAGCATCTATCCTCGCCGGCGGTATGCTCGAAGGCCATGGGCGAGTGGGAAATACTGTCAACGGCGGAATACTTTCTCCAGGTAATTCGATCGGAACCTTTACAGTTAATGGTAACTACACTGGTAATAACGGTGAATTACATATCGAAACAGTACTGGGCGATGACAGCTCAGCAACGGACAAGTTGATAATAACCGGTAACGCGAGCGGTAATACTTCTGTCAGAGTTACTAATTTAGGTGGCCTTGGCGGGCAGACCATCAATGGTATCAGTATTATTGACGTGGGGGGACTGGCTCCTGATGGTTCTTTCTTGCTGGCCGGAGATTATATTACCCCTGAAGGGCAACAAGCGGTTATTGGCGGAGCTTATGCTTATACCTTGCAAGCCAGTGGTGACGCCACTGTTGCCGGTCGTAACTGGTATCTCTCTTCAGAACTGACACCAACAGGAACTGAAGGGGAAACTCGCTATCAGCCGGGTGCTCCATTGTATGAACAATATCCACAGGTGCTGGCAGCCCTTAATACATTACCTACGCTACAACAGCGCGTCGGTAATCGTTACTGGTCACAAGAAGCACTGTCGAAACAAATGCCAAACAGCCTTGACGATAACCAATGGGCTTGGGGGCGTATCGAAGGTAGCCGTCAGGTCACTGATCCTGCCCGTTCTACCAGCAGTTCGAGTCGTGACATTGATATATGGAAGTTGCAGACTGGCATTGATGTGCCATTACATCAGGGTAACGACGGCGCATTGTTGACTGGTGGGGTAAACTTCTCTTACGGTAAAGCCAAAGCGGATATCAGTTCCTACTTTGGCTACGGCTCGATTGATTCCTCTGGTTATGGTGTAGGTGCCACTCTCACCTGGTATGGCAATAACGGGGTGTATGTCGATGGGCAGCTACAGACCATGTGGTTTGACAGTGATCTGAACTCCAGCACTGAAGGGCATTCAGTGGCCAATGGCAATAATGGCAGAGGCTATGCTTCTTCGGTTGAGACAGGTAAACGTTACTCGTTGGGTAATGGATTATCACTGACGCCGCAGATGCAACTAACCTATTCTCGGGTGGATTTTGATCCTTTCAGTGATCCGTATGGCAGTAATGTGTCGCTTGAAGACGCTGACAGCCTGCGTGGAAGAATCGGTGTCGCATTAGATAAAGAGGTATCGTGGCGCGCCAAAGACGGAACTATCAGCCGTTCACATCTGTACAGTAATCTGGATTTATACAACGAGTTTCTTGATGGTAGCAAAGTCAGAGTGTCTGGGGCCAATTCTGGCGTCGATTTCAGCACCCGCGATGAACGTCAGTCAGTGGGGATCGGAGCAGGTGCTACTCATGAGTGGCAGAATGGCCGTTATGCATTATATGGTAATGTGAGTTTGCTGACGGCAACCCGTCATGTTGGAGATAACTATGCTGTCGGCGGCACGGTTGGCGTGCGGGTGAGCTGGTAGCAGTTTATTGGGTTATGTCGCAGTCGAATCGCCCGTTTTTGTTGCTTTTGTAGTCAGCGCCATCACAGCGCTGGCCACCGTAAATACTGCAATAATCCAACCCATTGTCCAAGGTGTACCATCGCTAAGCAGGGCCAGTAAAAGTGAAGAAATAATTCCGCTCCCGTATTGCAGCGATCCCATCAGTGCCGAAGCCGAACCCGCGACGTTCGGCACGGCATCCAATGCGCAGGCCGTTGAGGTTGCAGCAATAATTCCGTTCATGGAAAAGAAAACAAATACCGCGCCCATAATCAGGCTAATCCCACCGAATCCCAGTCCGGTCGCAACGGCAAGTACCACTGCGGCGAGAGTGGCGATGAATACGGCAAACCTAAGCAAAGACTCAAGCGGATAACGATGCACCAGATGCCGGTTAACCATGCTAACTGCCATTAATCCGACGATATTTACAGCGAACAGCCAGCCGTAATGCTGCGGGTCAACGCCGAAATAAGTGATGTAAACGAAGGGGGATCCCGTAATAAACGCATAGGCCGCGACGTAGTAGAATGTCAGGCATAGCGTGAAGCGCATAAACCTGGTGTTCTTCAACAGTATGAAATAGTTACCAAAAGCGCCGGACAAAGATGCTTTAACCCGTTTTTCTGTAGGTAAGGTTTCTGCAAGCCAGAATAGAGAAACCAGCATCAATGCACCGATAATCGCCAGCAACCAGAAAATGGCGTGCCAGGAGGTGATTCTAATCATTTGTCCGCCGACCAGTGGCCCGGCAATGGGCGCAATAGCCATAATGATCATCAGGGTAGAAAGCATCTGTGCTGCACGAGTACGACTAAACAGATCGCGTATCATTGCCCGTGCCAGCATGGGGCCTGTGCATGCTCCCAAAGCCTGAAAGACACGCCAGAAAACGATTTGCACAATATCAGTCGATAATGCGCAGCCCACAGAGCCTATAACGAACAATATCATGCCAATAAACAGTGGCAGGCGTCGACCAAAGTGGTCACTAATTGGCCCCCAAATCAGTTGGGCAAGACAAAAGCCGATTAAAAAGCCGGTGATAGTCAATTCCACATCGCCCTGCAAATCTATTGCCATGACTGGCATGGCAGGTAAATAGATATCGGTTGATAAGGATGTGATAGCCATTAACGCACTGAGAATTAAAACAAGTGTAAGGCCGCTGGTTTTTCCGGCAGCTAGTTGCGAGCGTGTCTGTGGGTTGGTCATGATCATCTATCTGAATATTAAGAGATGAACGCATGTTAACGGATTTATGCAAAGAGATAATGGCAGGTAGCAGGATAAGCACTATGAGCAGCATTCATGAATACGCTAAATAGCGGGTCCATTGAGTCTCTTTTACCAGGCACCCAATAAAGACATGACTCCTGGCTACAACTAAAAGATAGTTCTTCACGACGGTAGAATTTGGTTCGCTCCTGCGGCAAATAACTTAGCCTGAAGGTGAGTGCGACAGCTTAAAGAAGAAGGTGCTGGATAATCTTCGAAAGTGGCACCCATTTAAGGGGTTATCTTTTAGGTATCCCATTACTCATAAATTATTCTCATTATTAACCATAATTGCCGGATTGCTCTACAGTTAAAGGGCGTTAATGTTTTCAACGGGAAATAGGGTTAGGCTGATAAATAAATGCTACCCCTTTTTATTGGCAGGTAATTTTTGCGGGTGATTGGATGATTCACGCATTTTCTGTACTTGAAGATAAATGTAGGACAATACTTGCTTGGGTAAAATCGTTTCGTTATATATCATCAGATAAGCGTGATTTAAGGATTGATCTGCTGCGGGGCATTGCTCTGGTGATGATGGTTGTAGCCCACATTGAAGTGATGTCGCTATTGAATATCTTTACTTGGGAGCGTTTTGGCCTGACAACCGGCGCTGAAGGGTTTGTTATTCTCTCGGGATTTATGTTGGGTGTAATCAATCGCCAGCGTTTAAAAAAAGAAGTTCTGCTAACTATAAGCTATGCACTATATCGACGAGCAGCAAAAATATATGTAGTTAATATAGTGATCATCCTTAGTATTTTACTTCTAACTAAACTGACGTTCATAAACACTTTCGAAGTAACCCATTTTACCGATCGCTTTTCAAACGTAAGTTATACGGTATATCCAGTTTACGACCAGCTAAAAGAATCTTGGTTTAACATGGTGCTCTACTTACAGATCGGGCCTCATCAGAGCCAGATTTTGGGGCTGTATTTCTATTTGCTGTTGGCCAGTCCTATTTTTATCTATTTATTGCAACGCCGATGGGTAGGTGTATTGCTGCTGTTATCTTTGGCGTTATATATCACCTACCATATTACCGGGATACGAGTTACATCAGCGGAGTTTGAATTTGCTTTTCCATTTTTGGCTTGGCAATTTATTTATGTCTTGGGAATGACAATTGGTTGGTACAAAGAAGAGTTGCTTTCTTTAGCCCATACTCAGGCTGGATTCTGGAGTTTGTCAGTTGTGGTATTATTTACATTAGTAATGATGTTTATTGCACAGAATCATACCAATCCATTTATGCCCTATAACACGATGCTCCATATCATAAATGCAAAAAATTTCAATTGGTTCTATCTGAACTTTGCTGAAAAGAATGCACTAGGTCCACTGCGTATTATTAATGATTTTAGTCTGCTAACAACGTGTTATTTGGTGTTGAGTTATTTTTGGAAACCAATAAATAAGATATGTGGTTGGTTTTTAATAACATTAGGCCAACATTCTTTGTATGTTTTTATTATCCACGTGTATGTGGTCTTATTGGTTAGTCAGGTAGTTGATTTTGGTTTATGGCATAGGGCATGGTTGCTAAATACATTGGTTCATCTCTGTGCCTTAATGATGTTATGGCTATTAGCAAAATATGATGTCGGTAGGAGATTCATTCCTAACTGATTTGTATTTTTTCGACTCAATCTTATAAATAGGCTAGAAATGAAAAATACTCCATCGACTTCAGATAAGAATCAGATCAGTAAGCTACGTAATAGCATACTTTATGAACTGAAATATTCTCTCGGAGTGATACTATCAACAGCATCATCCAGTGACATTTTTAGTGCATTAGCACTGGTCGTACGACGTAACCAAACTGATGATTATTTTAACACCCGGGAACGACATCATCAGGCAAGAAAAAAACGTATCTATTATATTTCTATGGAGTTTTTAATTGGTCAATCTCTGCGGAATAACTTAATAAATCAAGGGATGATGGAGATAGCTAAAGCCGCATTGGAATCTCTTGGGGTAGATTTTGAAGTTATTGTAAAAAGTGAAGAAGATGCAGCATTAGGTAATGGAGGGTTGGGGCGCCTGGCTGCATGTTTCATTGATTCAATGGCAACCTTGGATATTGCTGGCTCTGGTCATGGTATAAAATACGAATATGGCTTGTTTCACCAACAAATTCAGGATGGACAACAAATAGAGAAGCCTGATGATTGGCACTCTGCACACTCACCCTGGCTAATAGAACATCAAAGTCAGGCAATGATAATTCCGCTGTATGGGCGCATAGTCGAAATAGAGGACCAGCAAGGAAATTACAATCCAATGTGGATGGATTGGAAAATAATTATTGGTGTGCCTCATGACTATCTGGTCTCAGGTTATATTAATCATACCGTAAACTCATTGCGTTTATATAGTGCTTGCGCTTCAGATTCATTTGATATTCATATCTTTAATCATGGTGATTATCTGAATGCTGTTAATCAAAAAATAGCATCGGAAAATATCTCTAAAGTGCTTTATCCCTCCGATGAAGTGTTGGCAGGGAAGGAATTACGCTTAACACAAGAGTATTTTCTGGTGGCTTGTACATTACGTGATGTCATGCATGATTTCTTCTTACTTTCCAGTGATATTAACCAGTTGCCGGATTTTGTAGCCATTCAACTTAATGATACCCACCCAGCCCTGGCTATTGTTGAGCTAATGAGAATATTGGTAGATGAACATACTGTTGATTGGGATATCGCTTGGGATTTGACACAACGGGTTTGCGCCTACACCAATCATACTTTAATGCCAGAGGCGTTAGAGAAGTGGTCAGTTAATTTATTCGAGTTGTTGCTGCCTCGACATCTACAAATTATCTATGAAATCAACCGCCGTTTCTTACTGGAAATACATAGATGGCGTCCTGAACGTGCAGATTTATTAGCATCAATGTCTTTGATTGAAGAGACGCCTGAAAAGAAAGTTCGCATGGCCTATCTTGCTATTATTGGTAGTCACAAAGTGAATGGAGTGGCTAAACTTCATTCGGAATTAATTAAATCGAATCTTGTACCCGATTTTTATCATTTAATGCCAGAGAAGTTCACTAATCAAACCAACGGTGTTACACCTCGTCGCTGGATTCAGCAGGCTAATCCCCGGTTATCGACATTTCTGGATTGTCACTTAGGCCATGAATGGGTTACCGATCTGACTCTGTTGACTAAACTTAAATCGTTAGCGAACGAACGTGACATTATTGCTGAACTGGCTGAAATTAAAAAATTTAATAAATTAAAATTAAGTCAGATAATTACGCGTCAGCAAGGGATAATTATCAATCCCGAAGCTATGTTCGACTGTCAGATCAAACGAATTCATGAGTATAAACGGCAATTACTCAACATCCTCTATGTGATAAACCTTTACCAGAAAATACTGAATGGAAGAGGAACTGTTTCGCCGAAAGTCCATATATTCTCGGGCAAAGCTGCTCCGGGTTATGCCANGGCCAAATTGATCATCCAGTTGATTAATCAAGTTGCTCTTAAAGTGAACAATGATCCTAGAGTCAATGAGCAACTAAAAGTGGTTTTTTTAGAAGACTATAAAGTTTCGCTCGCGGAAAATATTATTCCAGCCGCTGACTTATCAGAGCAGATATCTACTGCGGGTACTGAAGCATCGGGTACCAGCAATATGAAGCTGGCGATGAATGGTGCTTTAACTATCGGAACGCTAGATGGCGCTAATATTGAAATTAGAGATGCTGTGGGTCATGAGAATTTCTATGTTTTTGGTTTATCTGCGGAGCAAATTGCTGAGCAAAGAGCTAAAGGACGGTCATCATATGATGAGTATTTATCTAATACAGAACTTAAAGAGACTGTTGATTCACTTATTTCAGGTACTTTTCATGCCGATAAGAGCCTGTTTTCACCGATATTCCATATGCTAGTGAGTCACGGTGACCACTATTTCCATTTGGCTGATTTTGATAGTTATTGTTACGCACAATATCAAGCATTGACCGATTATAGCGATACTTACAGTTGGCACAAGCGAGCATTAAATACGATAAGTGGTATGGGAGAGTTTTCCAGCGACAGAACTATTCGTGGATACAGCAAGGATATTTGGGGGGAGGACAACCTTAAGTGAAACATTACAAATCACTCACGGTATTACTTAGTGGACTCTTTTTCTGCCCACTGGTGACTGCGAGTGAAACGACTAATCCACCAGCTGTTAAATTATTTACCAGCCCTTGGTCACGCCTTTTTTCTGGTGATGAGAACACATTTTCAACGGCATTAACCTATAGTTCACCACTTAAAAAAAAGATGGTTAATGTACCTACAGGGAAATATAGCTCGGAGGAAGTATATAAACTAAATCAGCGGGGGCTTTTTAGTGTGCAGTATTCCCCAATAAGTTATCTTTTTGCCAATATGACGGTTCGGGTTCCATTACAAAATACCAGTAAATACAGTACCGACTTTGTTTATAGTTTTGGTTATGACGATTGGCATCCGGGTACTTTTAGTTTGGTTTATGGTAATTACAACGATAATAATAGTTTTTTCCCTGCGACAGGTGCCCAAAGAACACGGTTTGAACAAGGCTCTTGGACTTTGGGCTATAAGTTTACCTTACCCAAGACGGTGGAGTCAGCATTATTGATTAACAAAGCTGACTCACTGATTTGTCAAATTGGCTATAGTTATGTGCCTCGTTATTACTCTGATGCTTCATCAACTATCAAAGAAAATAAGAACAGTTTTTTAGGGAGTTGTGGCTATACCTTACAACAGCACTATTTTTTGCGTTTGTCCGCGTTTTATTACCCTGACAAGAACCAGCAGCAACCTTGGAATTATGATTATACCTATAGTTTTGGTTATACGTCTGGCTACGCTCCGGGGTCCTGGTCGTTTTTTTATGGCAATTACACCGGGACTCGCTACCCGTGGCGGCAGAATGCAAATGCTAATTTTCGTAGTGGGACAATAAATCTCAGTTGGACATTACCCCTATAAATTGAAGGTGTAAGAATCTGTGCTACGCTTAATTACGCGATTAATAGTTAAGTGAGAATAATGTTTTGGTGGGTATGAAAGGTTCAGGGACGTTGAGCATCCTCTATTGACGATGATGTTTGATAAATTATGTTTACACGAAGCTCTTGGGTAACTTATGCAACCACATCCTTCCGCTACTGGTGTGACATCTATTCTTGTTGTTGATGATTCAGCAAGTTATCGCTTTTTACTGGTTAATCTACTAAAAAATTGGCAATTTACTGTTTTTGAAGCAGAAAATGGCCAAGATGCTTTGGCTATCCTTGATAATAATGCCATCAATATGGTGATCAGTGACTGGGAAATGCCAGTTATGGATGGGTTGAAACTCTGTACTACTATCCGTAAACATTATTCCGATAGGTATATTTACTTAGTATTGATAACCGTGCGGCAATCCATCGAGGATTTGATCGCAGGATTAGATGCGGGCGCCGATGATTTTCTGTCAAAGCCGATAAATCAAAGTGAGCTACGCGCCCGATTACATGCAGGTGAACGGATATTAATGCTAGAGGCAACCCTCGATGCCCGTAATCAGAAACTGTCCCAAGCCTACCAACAAATAGAAGATGACTTGCAAGCTGCGGCAAAATTGCAACGTAGTGTGTTGCCAGCAGAAAAACTAATGGTGAGTGGTTTTCAAGCCGAATGGATGTTTATACCCTCCGCGTATGTTTCGGGTGACTTGTTAAGTTTTTTCCAACTGGGAAATCAACACATTGGTTTTTATAGTATTGATGTTGCAGGGCATGGCGTGGCCGCAGCGATGCTGTCACTGTCAGTTGCACGCCAATTTCTTAATGGGCGCACGGTAGATAACTTACTGATTTCACTGGCAGATACTCCCTCTGGTTATCTAATTACCCCGCCACACAAAGTTGTGAGCGAACTTAATCGCCGTTTCTGTATAGAAAATGATGATATCGCCAGCTATTTCACTCTTATTTATGGCGTTATTGATGTTCAAACAGCGGGTGGGGTGCTTTGCCAAGCTGGGCATCCGACCCCCTTTATTGTCAGTAGTTCAGGTCAGATTACCCCTATTGGTGACGGTGGTGCACCGGTTGGACTTATTGATTCGATGGACTATCAGGACACTGCATTCACTCTTGCTTCGGGTGATAGGCTCTATTTATTCACCGATGGCATTGTTGAGTGTGAAAATCCTGAGCAAGAGCTATTTGGAGAACGACGATTACAAGACTTACTGGCCGCAAGTCAACGTGATTGTGTGCAAACTGTTTTTGGGCAAGTACAGCAGGCATTGAAATACTGGCATCCGGTACAAGAAGATGAACATCAAAGTGATATTCAGAATGGGCGTTCTGCATTTAGTGATGATATCTCGTTACTGGTGATCGAACGCAATAACAATTCCCCTCTCCTAACAGCATTGTAAGGAAGAAATAATGAACTTTGAAACTCAGACAATTGACAATGTATTGGTGATAACCCCCTTGATCAGGCGACTCGATGCATCAGTTTCCCTGAAATTTAAGGAAGATATACAAGCAATGATCGCTCAGGGAGCCAAAAATATTTTATTGGATTTTAGTCGGGTAGATTTCATCGACAGTAGTTGTTTAGGTGCTCTGGTTTCGTTGTTGAAGACCTTAAATGGGAAAGGTGAACTGGCTATTTGCTCACTGAATAATAATATCCACGGAATGTTCAAATTAACCCGGATGGATAGGATATTTACTATCGGTGCTAATCAACCCGATACATTACAGCAGATGCATTCCGTAGCACCTTAATTTGTAAGGAATACTTATTTATGAAAGCCATGATCCTTGCTGCCGGGAAAGGAACCAGAGCCAGACCACTGACCACCATACTGCCAAAGCCAATGATTCCATTGATTCGAAAACCTATTATGGAATCGATTATTGAGCATTTAAGAAAATATGGTTTTAATCAGTTAATGGTGAATACCAGCTATCTATCTGTGGACATCGAGAATTATTTTCGTGATGGCCATGCCTGGGGAGTAGAAATAGGTTACTCCTACGAAGGTATTATGGAGGGTAATACTTTTGTTGACAATGTTCTGGGTTCAGCGGGTGGAATGAAACACATCCAAAATTTCTCAGGTTTTTTTGATGAAACTTTTGTCGTTGTCTGTGGTGATGCATTAATTGATGTAGATTTCGATAAGGTATTGGCTTTCCATCGAGCCAGAAAAAGTGTGGCAACCTTGGTGATGCGCCCAGTCTCAGCAGATCAGGTAAACAAATACGGTATTGTTGTTACTGATGAGCAGGGTAGAGTTAGTAAGTTTCAAGAAAAACCTAAAACCGAGGATGCATTATCAAACAATGCCAATACCGGAATTTATGTTTTTGAGCCAGAAATATTCGATTATATTCCTGATGGCGTTGAATACGACATTGGTAGTCAGTTGTTCCCCAAACTTGCTGAATTAGGTGTTCCTTTCTACGGTATTGCCTTGCCATTCCAATGGGTTGATATTGGGTCTCTACAAGATTTTTGGCATGTGAATCGCATGATCCTTAATCAGGATTTACCCGACTATCCCATGCCGGGAATTAAGATTGCACCTCAAATCTGGTGTGGACTTAATGTTAAAGCCGACTTTTCGACCTTAGATATTGAAGGGCCAGTCTATATTGGTAGTAGTACAGAAATACAGTCCGGCGTAACGATTAAAGGGCCTACAATTATTGGTGCGGGGTGTTTATTAGAGCAGGGAGCTGTTATCGATCAAAGTTTTATTGCTGATTATACCCGGGTCGGGGGTATTGCGCATTTGCATCAACAGATGATTTTTGCTGGGAAAGTTATCTCACCAGACGGTATGGCCATTGATTTATCTGAGGCGGGTTTAAACTGGCTCATTGATGATAAACGGCGTAAAGATATTATTATGGCAGAGAAATCTTTGTTCGATGAATTCCTACATAAAGATACGTTGATATGAGTTATCACCAGTGTGACTCACAGGGCTGGTTAATGAGAATATGTTTGCCTGCCTCCTTGTCTAGCCTGAATGTTTTACATGAAAAGTTACTACAATTTATTCAACCCTTAAAGATTGATTCATCTAGCAGTTATGCTATGGAACTTGCATTAAATGAAGCATTTATCAATATTGTAAAGCATGGTGTTAACTATGATGCCACCCAAAATATTACTATTGTGATGCATTATGGCAATAATCAACTGGCTGTGACCTTACAAGATAAAGGAAAACCTATACCTACAAAATTTTTGCAAAATAAAAGTGGGTTGTCTCATATTCCTGAGTTGTCAGCGCCGGATTCTTGGCCAGAAAATGGGATGGGATTGATGATGATGTTTAATGCCGTTGATGACATCAGTTATAAAGTGGAAGAGGGCATCAATTACCTATCGCTGATAAAGAAAATAGAAGAGTAGGCGTAAAAATTATGTTTATTCATAAAATAATGCTCTTCGAACTCCCCCTTAAAATGGGCTGATTTATCTCACTTATCTTCATGGATTGACTGAGGTTGTGATAATGGCTTTTTATTTCTCTTCGTTTGAAAACAGGAAACCACCATCACCACTCAAAACTCATTGGGCTACTGAGTTTTTATGGCAAAGTCTGGCGGTTGCAGCGCTTATCTTGGGGGCAAATTATATCCGCTGGCGCTGGATGAATTCACTTAATTACGATGCGCTTTGGTATTCCATCCCCTTGGTAATGGCTGAAACACTAGCCTATATTGGTTCTGTTTTATTCACTATCAACCTCTGGAAAGTCAGAGATATTCCTGTCCTCCCAGTACCTGAAACAATCGATGACTGTATAGCCGCTGAAGAGATGCAAGAAAGGCGTCAGATAAAAGTTGATTTGTTTATTGCCACCTATAATGAAGATGTCGAATTGGTGCGTTTATCGATTCGGGATGCACTCGCCGTAACTTATCCCTTCCCCTTTGATTATCGCATTCATGTATTAGATGATGGTAAACGAAGCGAAATGGAGGTTGTTGCAAAAGAAGAGGGGGTTAATTACTTAAGTCGGGAAAATAATATCGGTTATAAAGCAGGTAATCTCCGCCACGGGCTGGATATGACGGACGGTGACTTTATTATTATCTGTGATGCAGATACCCGAGTTTTCCCCACAATATTGACTCATACTTTGGGTTATTTTCGTGATGTTGATGTTGCCTGGGTCCAGACTCCTCAGTGGTTTTATGATTTACCACAGGGCAAGCGATTACCTGAATGGGCAAAGCAAAAGTTAGGTTCAACAGGCTATTTTGTTGGTAAAGGGATTGAAAAATTGGTTGGCCCGCTGACTGTGGGGCATGATCCCTTTTTTAATGATCCGCAAATGTTTTACGATGTTATTTTACGCCGACGTAATTGGGCTAATGCGGCTTTTTGTTGTGGCGCTGCATCAATTCATCGTCGTGAAGCTATTATGCAAGCTGCGCTGCGTCGCTATGTAGATAATATAGAAGATGAGATCGAGCAATATACGGGCGACCTAACTGATAAAGAAACCAAAGCAGACTTGGCTAAGGCCATGTTACCTCATGTGGTGCATGATACCGAGCTGATGCCATATAAATTTCATGTTTCAGAAGATATCTATACTTCTATCGTTTTACATGGTGATCCAGGCCGTAAATGGCGATCTGTCATGCACCCGCAAATAGAATCAAAAATGCTTTCACCGCAGGATTTGTTGACCTGGATGATCCAGAGATTTAAATATGCGGCTGGCTCAATGGATATTGCCTTGCACGACAGACTTTTCACCAGTAAAAGGATTAAGCTCAGTGCAATACAAAAATTAATGTACGGAACTACTTTTTGGTCCTATTTTGCCTGTATCTGGAATACGGTATTCTTGATTGCCCCATTAATTTATCTTTTTACGGGGATCCCCCCCGTTTCGACTTACTCATCTCCTTTTTATTTGCATTTTTTGCCCTTTATGATTGTCTCTGAATTAGCATTTATGTTTGGCACCTGGGGTATATCGGCGTGGGATGGGAAATCGTCTTTTCTTGCTTTATTTTCCATGAATCTACGAGCTCTTGATACAGTACTACGAGGAGAGAAAATCAAGTTTCATGTGACGCCCAAAGAACGCCAACAGGGCAATTTTTTATCCTTAGTTAAACCTCAGCTCGCCATTATTGGGCTGACGTTATTGGGGTTGATTTGGGGGGCGATTTAGATAGCCGTAGGGAACATAAAAGATCCCTCAGGTTTTGTGATCAATATCTTTTGGGGAGCTGCAAATATTGCAGCCATGATGCCGATGGTTTTAGCCGCATTTTGGCAACCCGAGCATGCTGAATACACCGGACAGGAGGGGGCTTGATGTCATTCAAATATAACCTCCTCAAGGCGAGAAGTTATCTGGCAATGGTGATCGGTATTTTAATCGCATTTTCTATTGTGTTGTATGTCGAAAAGAACTCTCAAGATATGGAAGATTCTCGTGTCCATATCACCACCAGTATTGGCCGACCATTAACACCGGCTCCTCGACCACTGAGTTCCGAAGAAATAATTTGGGCTAAGGCTGCATGGCAATATTTTATTAATAATACTCAGCCGAGTGGTTTAGTGAATTCCGTGGATAAATTCCCATCGTCGACAATGTGGGATACCAGTAGTTATTTTATGGCGCTGATTTCAGCGCAACGAATTGGTATTATTCAACAAGAGGAGTTTGATACACGAATCAGTAATGCATTAGGTGCATTGGCTAAATTGCCACTATTTGAAGGTAAATTACCTAATAAAGCCTATAATACACAGACTCTATCTATGGTTAATTATATTAATCAGCCCAGTACGAAAGGTATAGGTTGGTCGGCTATTGATATCAGTCGAATGATGGTGCCATTAAATATATTGGTCTGGAGTTATCCCCAGCATGCGGTCGAGGTCAATAAGGTTATTTCACGTTGGCAATTAGATGCGCTAGTGGTTGATGATCAATTACAAGGTTCGGTAGTTGATGATAAAACTCAGCTCATTTCATTGCATCAGGAAGGGCGTATGGGGTATGAGCAATATGCGGCACGGACCCTGCAACTGGTGGGTATTAATGCTAGTTTAGCCCTTGATTACACTGCACATCTGCAATTTATTAAAGTTGAAGGGATATTGGTGCCTGATGATGACCGTATCTCGAAAAAAGAGGGGGCAAATACATTTATCGTCAGTGAACCCTATATATTGACCGGCTTAGAGTTGGGTTTTGATCTTTATTCATCAGAACTAGCCTGGCGGGTTTTTAAGGCTCAGGAGAATCGTTTTCAGCGTACTGCTATATATACCTCTGTCAGTGAGGATCATGTGGATCAAGCTCCTTTCTTTATTTATAGCACACTCCATTATGCTAATGAAGATTGGGCGGTAATTACGGACAAAGGTGAGCGTGTCAATCAGTTACGACAGTTATCAACCAAATCGGCATTTAGTTGGTATGCCTTATGGCGCACACCTTATAGTGAACAGACACGGAATCAATTAAATAGCTTAATGGATTCGAACAAAGGTTGGTATAGCGGAATTTATGAAGTTAACAATAAAATAAATACTTCACTAAATGCCAATACCAATGGCGTGGTGTTAGAAAGTTTGGCTTTTATCAAGGGTGGAAAACTACTTTGTGCTGCCTGTACTCAGGTGATGCAATCCGTTGGCGCAACAGATAAACAACTAAAGTAGGAAGGTTTTATGATGGGAAATCAGTCATTTTTGATAAGGTTAAGTCTCATTGTTAAGGCTGGCTGCTTGATTTTGATACTCCTGGCCATACCGTCTTTTAATACCTTTGCCGAATTACCTGGCAATAAATTAGCTGCTGAAAACTACCCTGTACGGCACGGTGAGTTAACGCCCAGAGAGATGGCGGTTGCAGTTAATGCCTGGCAATATTTTGTCCATAATTTACAACCTACAACTGGGCTTGTTAATGCAGTTAATAATTATCCTTCGACCACAATGTGGGATAGTGCATCTTATTTGGCGGCACTGGTGTCGGCGCGCGAGTTGGGTATTATTAATAAGGAAGAGTTTGACCACCGAATGTTACCTTTTTTAAAGACACTGAATAATATTTCACTATTCCAAGGACAATTACCCAATAAAGCTTACAACACCATAACTGCTGAAAAAGTTAACTATATGAATAAACCCGGTGAAATAGGATTTTCAGCTATTGATACTGGCCGTATGTTAATTTGGCTGAAAATTATTAAAGAACGTTATCCTGAATATGCCAATAGCATTGATAACGTGGTCTTAGGTTGGGATTTTTCACATGTTGTCGATGATTGCGGTACGTTATATGGTGCGATATTAGATAAAAATAACACGCCTCAGTATGTGCAGGAAGGGCGACTGGGCTATGAGGAGTACGCTGCCAGTGGCTTTCAACTTTGGGGTTTTTCAACCTGTCAGGCGTCACGACCTGAACCTTATGATTTGGCTAAAATTTATTGTGTATTAGTACCTTACGACTCTAGAGATGCACGCAAAACTAATCAACACAACTATGTAGTTACCGAGTCGTATATCTTACATGGCCTTGAGATGGGGTGGGATCGCAGTAATGATCGGGCTAATAAAGCGGCGAGCTACAGCCATCCGTGGATGAAAGACTTCGCCAATCGGGTCTATCAGGCACAGGAAAACCGCTATCGTGAAACGGGAATACTGACAGCGCGTTCGGAGCATCAGTTAGACCACGCCCCTTACTTTGTTTATGACACGGTTTTTTCCGATGGCTATAACTGGAACACAATTACCGATCAGGGCATTTTTGTCCCTGAAAATGCGGCAGTGTCATTAAAAGCTGCGTTAGGTATGTGGGTATTTTGGCACTCGCCGTACACTGACCGATTATTTGATGCAATAGAAAATGCTAACGTTAAGGATATCGGCTTTAACGAGGGCCTCTACGAAAATGGTAAAGGGCCAATTAAAGAGTTTACGGCAAATAATAATGGCATCATGTTAGAAGCGCTATTATTTAAAAAAGCAGGGAAAATACTCCGTTTCACCAGTGGTGATCCTAGCCATAAAGATTATATTCCCTCGTTGTGGGAACGGCAGTTAATTAATGCTTTTGATGATAATAACAGTAAAAGGAATCGGCCGTATATTGATGCAACACCGAGCTTAGCCGCATTTTG
This sequence comes from Yersinia sp. 1252 StPb PI, assembly GCF_048593885.1. Lineage (NCBI taxonomy): Bacteria > Pseudomonadati > Pseudomonadota > Gammaproteobacteria > Enterobacterales > Yersiniaceae > Yersinia > Yersinia sp. 1252 StPb PI. The sequence goes on from NZ_JAZGQE010000057.1 coordinate 20,247, forward strand.
TGATCAAACGGGCATTGCGATACGTAAAGCACCAGATTGTAAGAGCTGCCAGTGTGCTCAGTGTCAGGATGAAAGCAGCAGTAATAATTTATTTAAATTACCGGCGGCAACATCATCATGCGCAAAATAGTGAAGTCCGCCGCTTTTGCCTGGGTTATTGGTGCTGGGCTACTGGGTGCTGCATTTACGGGCGGTATGTTTGTGGCAAGCAGTATTACTCACAGCTCTGTTGCCTATTCTGCCCGTAGTGGTGTGCTATCTGATAATGAACAATTGTGGGCGAAAGTAGCTTGGCGTTACTTTGTTAATAATACGCAAGTGAATACTGGGCTGGTTAATTCTTTGGATAATTACCCGGTTGTTAATCTCTGGCAAATCGGCGACACACTTGTCACATTAACCGCAGCAGCCCAATTAGGGTTGATCAATCGTCAGGAGTTTGATCAGCGCCTCACACTATTATTGGCAACAATAAGTCATTTACCTTTGGTGGAGGGAAAAACGCCAAATCTGCTTTACAACACCGCCAACGGACAGATGATTGATTATGCTCACCAGCCAAAACCACTGGGGTGGTCTGCACAAGATATCGGCCGCTTAATGATAGGTTTGAAAGTTGTGGTGCGTTTTTATCCTGAATATGCTGAGTATTTGGATAAGGTCCTATTACGATGGAATTTCTGTCAGATTATTGATGGTCATGGTGAGTTGCTGAAATCAGCGACGGTTAATGGCAGATTTATAGCCAAACCCGAAGGCGTGTTGGGTTATAGCGAATATACCGCTGGTGCGTTTGGACTGTGGGGTTTTCCTGTAGGAATATCAGCTAATCTTCCCTATAACACCACGTTTATTTATGACATACCTATCGATTTCGATATCAGAGATGCCCGAACAACCTATGTACCCTCTATTGTCGTCAGCTTGCCTTATTTACTTACTGCGATGGAATTAAAAAGCACCCCAATATTTAAACAGCAAAAAAAACGGATAGATAATGTCTATCGGGTACAAGAAATACGGTGGCAAAAAGAACATATATTGACGGCGCGTAGTGATTATTTCACCTCAGTTGCGCCATATCACGTTTACGATACGGTGTTCGCTAACGGTTATCATTGGAATACGATTAGCGAAGACGGGCAATTTCATCCTGACCTGGCGTTGGTATCAACCCGCGCAGTTTTTGGCTTATGGGTTTTGTGGAATAGCCCTTATACCGATGCATTAATGCAGTTGACTCAGATGCAATATGATGAACAACGCGGATGGTATGAGGGGCGTTATGAAAATAATGGTGCATATAACAAGACAATTAGTCTGACGACAAACGCTATGGTATTGGAAACGCTGCTCTATAAAGCGGCGGGGAGTTTAATTAATAGCGACTCTACGGCGGGATATCTGGATGTGCGCATGAGTGATGTTTTTTCACGTCCACAATTATGCCTGCCGCAAGAAAGAGTCATCCGTCGACAGGCGGCATCGAAATGAACATTAATTGCCGGTGCAGGGCTTCCATTTTAAGTTTGGGATTTCTTTTACAACTTATCTCGTCGGTTGTTGTTGCTCAGTTGCCATCCACTTTAGATTTGTCCGGTCAGTGGCGAATACGGGATGGCAATCCGCCAGCTTCTGACGCCTGGCGTGACACCCTGGATGACAGCCAGTGGCAACATTTGAAAGTGCCCGCTAATTGGTACAGTGAGGGCGTCGATCATCAAGGCGTATTATGGTATCGCACCCGGTTTACATTACCGGTTTTAGATACCGATGATATGGTGACCTTGGTATTCGATGGCGTCGATTATCAAACGGATATTTGGCTCAACAGTCAACGAGCGGGGCAACATAAGGGGTATTTTCAGCGGTTCAGTATCGATATTACCGATATAGCCCGAATAGATAATGTGCTGGCTATGCGTGTAGATAGCCCTTACGAGACTCCGGGCAAAATTTGGTCATTTCGTAAGCAACTGATTAAGGGCGTGTTCAATCATCATGATACTCGGCCCGGTGGCGCGTGGTCGGATCACGGGCAAGATGCCAATTCGGGGGGTATTTGGGCTCCGGTGGCGTCACATATCAGCCGTGGCGCCGTTATAGACAATGTACTGGCCGTGCCTGACTGGTCACGGGGGCTTGCACATCCGATTCTAAAAGTGAGTTTGGATTATCGTGCTAACCACAACCGCTCCGTTGTTATGTTGCTACGTCTGATACCCGATAATTTTATCGGCCAATCTTATCAACTGGAGAAAAGCGTTTCATTGGTTGCCAGTCAGCGTAATGCACAAACTCTCACTGCTAATTTTCTGCTTGATAACCCCGCATTGTGGTGGCCGTCTGGTCATGGGAAACAAAATCTTTATCGGCTGGAGGTCAGTTTCTCAGACCGTTTAGGCATGATGGATGTGACTCATATTCGCACTGGCTTACGGCAAATTGCGATAGACCCCCAACAGCAAAGTTGGTCAATCAATGGCAAACGCCTATTCATCAGAGGGACGAACTATATTGGTAGCCCGTGGCTGGGAAGCCTGACACCGACAGATTATCGCCATGACTTGCTCATGATGCAGCAGGCGAACATCAACGCCATAAGAGTACATGCCCATGTGGCTGGGCGGGCGTTGTACGACCTGGCTGATGAGATGGGGATACTGCTCTGGCAAGATTTTCCACTGCAATGGGGATATGACGATTCAGCCTCTTTTGCCAGAGAGGCTGCCAGGCAGGCCGCAGATATGACACAGCAGTTTGGCAGCCATCCAGCGATTGTATTGTGGTCTGGGCACAATGAACCGCCCTGGGATGCCACATGGATGCAATATCGTTATTCAGACTGGCGGCCTGACACCAACCGGGCGTTAACCGCGAGCGTCGCGCAGGTGCTCAGTCAGGACCATAGCCGGATCACTCATGCTTACTCATCCACTGCTGAACACTACTGGCAAGGGTGGTACTCAGGGCAGAAAAATGATCATCTTAAACCGGCAACCACCTCAATAATCAGCGAGTTTGGCGCACAAGCCTTACCTGACTTGGCAACGTTAAACACGATAATTCCGCACGCTGATCTGTGGCCAAAAACGGCGGATAAACAAGACGAAGGTTGGCGTATCTGGGCATACCATAATTTTCAACCTCATGAGACATTTGAATTAGCTAAAGTGACTCGCGGGCCAAATATCAATACGTTTATCAAGAACAGCCAACAGTATCAGGCAAGTTTAATCCAACTCGCCGCAGAGAGTTATCGACGCCAACGCTATCAACCCGTTGCTGCATTATTTCACTTTATGTTTACTGAAAACTGGCCGTCAATTAACTGGGGCGTGGTGGACTATCTCCGCCATCCTAAGCCGGGTTATTTTGCTTTGCAGCGAGCTTATCAGCCCGTTTTACCCTCTATAGATCCGAAAACAGAAAATTGGGTGCAGGGGCAGAGAGGGCGTATTGATTTATGGGCCCTTAACGATCACTGGTTCAACTATCAAAAGGCATCATTACATTGGAAAATATTGCAAAGTGGCATGATTTTATCTAAAGGATCGCAGGACATAAAATTAATGGCGGATAGCGGTCAAAAGGTGATTGAATTGCAAGTTATACCTCGTAGCGTTCAACCAATGAATGTAATGAGTGACATTATTAACGAACGGGGTGAGATATTAGGCCATAATGAATTACAAATTCATATTCAACCCTAACTAATACTGCTTATTATTAGCAGAGAATGCTTAAGTTAGATTTGATTGTGGCCAATACTATCTTAAATTACAGAGTGATCCTATGCTTTAGCCAATAGTGATTATAAGGGTATAGATATTATATGAATCCTTCTCCATTCAATGCCCACACGCAGCAATTGTCCTCATCTTGGTTTCCATTTAAGTTACAAAAAAGTATTTTGCTGCCACTGGTTGTTTTCATTATTGGGCTGGTTATTTCAAGTGCGGGAGCATGGTGGCTTTATAACGAAATTAAAGCCAATGCAGAAATCGATTTTCAACGTAATGTTGACCGAGTCTCTGGAGAAGTTGCTCAGCGTTTCAATCTTCCTGTCTATGGGCTGAATGGCATAAAAGGGGCTTATGCGGCTGACGGTGCTTTAACCCGTGGACAATTTCATGCTTATGTCGCCTCGCGTAATTTATCGGTTGAGTTTCCTGGTGTGAGGGGATTCGGTTTTATTCAGCGGGTGCAACGCAACCAGTTAAATACCTTTATGGCTGAGACCCAAGCAGATGGCGCACCGAAATTTGCGCTGCGTCAGCTACAGGATAGACAACATGACGATTTGTATATTATTAAATATATAGAGCCATCTGAAGGGAACCAAGGTGCGGAAGGATTCGATGTTGGCTCTGAGCCGGTACGACGCGCCGCCGTACTCTCAGCAATAAACAGTGGTAAACCTACCTTCTCTGGATCTATTCATCTGGTTCAGTCTAACTTTAAAGTCCCCGGGGTACTGCTTTTTATTCCGGTTTATAGCTATGGCTCAAATCCTACCACCCCAGCTGAAAGGCAAGCGTCATTAGTGGGTATTCTCTATTCACCCATCGCAATTGCAGAACTATTAAGTGATATTCCTGAGTTTATGGACGGGCGAGTGGATGTTGAGTTGTTTGACAGTCTCAATGATTTATCTAATAAAACGATGATCTTCGATGCCGATGGTAGCAAATACGCCGATTTCTGTGGGGGAGTGATCATTTTAACATAGCTTAGGGAGAGTCTGATTTAGGCGGAAAGCCTTGAAGGGAGTGACTTGCAGGGCGAATCAAAGATTTTGCATGGTTACGAGAAAAATAATCAAAAGTACGTTTTTTTGCATTCAATTCTGCACAAATTAGATCATATGATGATCCACTTTAAAAACATTGTAATCATAATGAGATGAATCATTGAATATGTGAATATATCTCTATGAATTCGCTTACTTTTTGTTGATATTTAATACTGCGCTATGTTCGCCCATCTCAGCGAGATCAAAAATCTCTTTCACTCTGTCTACTGGCAATTTTGCTAACAATAGCGCTGTTTTCTTTGTAAGCGCAGGCAAGCCAATCAAGCTTTGATTCTCTTCGTCCGTAATCGCCAGTAAAGTGTCAATTCCTTTGCGTCTGACAACCTGTAAAGTACTGCTGCGTTCTTCCTCTGTCATCAATTCATAAATCCTCAACCATTCTTGAGTATTCTCATCTAAGTCTAAAGAATCATCACGCTTGTGATTAACGGTGGTCTTACTTACATCACTCTCCTTTACCGAACCAAGATAATTACGGATCACCTGCGGCAAGCTATCAATATGGTACTCAAACGAACGCCCTCGCACACCAGGTACACTCACTGGCCTTTTCACCCATCCTTCCACCTTTGCCCGCTTGTTAATTCCTTGTGGCGTTGAAGGCAAACCAGGGACATGAATCAAGTCCTTTGCCAAATACCATTCCTGTTTCATACAAAACCCCATGAGA
>NZ_JAZGQE010000579.1:0-237 GCF_048593885.1 Yersinia sp. 1252 StPb PI
AGTGTCGTTGCTATCTCCCTTGCTTCATTCCCTGCTATTGCCAGAATGTTTTCAGGCTTCTCAATCTCGGCAAACTCAAGCAACCGGCAGAACTTGCTTAACATGCTGTCCTTGCCTGATATCCAGCGGCTTATCTGGCACCGGTCAACACCTACGTGCTTAGCGGCTTCCAGTTGGCCCTTGCTGCTGATGCCATTCATAACCTGTACTTCCAATTCAATTGCGTTAGTGCGTTTC
>NZ_JAZGQE010000580.1:0-236 GCF_048593885.1 Yersinia sp. 1252 StPb PI
CTTGTAAGCATATAGTAAATTTTTCTAGGTGAAGGGTTAATGAAAAAACAGTGCTTAATTGTATACAAGGTAAACTTGGATTAAAATTACATGTAATTGACTTTTTAGGTAAAGGAAACGCTATACATTTGCAAAGATACTTAATAATTTTGGCGTGCCTTACATAGTAATCCATGACTCTGACTTGCACAAGGTTAAAAGAAAATGTCACTACACTAATAGTGGGATGTGCACAG
>NZ_JAZGQE010000581.1:0-229 GCF_048593885.1 Yersinia sp. 1252 StPb PI
CCAGCAGCTTGGGCAACGATCCTTGCCATACATGGAACAACTGCTGTTTTATCCATAGCGTTTATGGATATGTTTATTGAGCAAACTGCCAGTTCTTCTTATAAGCATTTCGAATCTATTTGTAGATCTCTGATACTAAGAAAATATAAGGTTCTAAATTTTGGTCTAATTGCCATTTGCAGTCTAATTATTGGTGTATGTTTTTTAATTACCGGAGCAGGCATTGTTT
>NZ_JAZGQE010000582.1:0-227 GCF_048593885.1 Yersinia sp. 1252 StPb PI
CGTCGTTGTCGCCGTGTTCGCCTGTGAGTTATCAAATTCAGCGAAGAAAAGCGGTGTCCGAAGATTGCTCGGAATATTATTAAAAGGAATAGTCATTATTTGGTTTTCTCCGCTTTGGTGGTTTCTGGCGCAGGTTTAGCCTCTTTAGGCTGTTCGCGCACCACATCACCGTCGTTTAAACGACGACGCCAAAATGAATTATCGGGAACCTCAGAGCCGGATTCAGG
>NZ_JAZGQE010000583.1:0-214 GCF_048593885.1 Yersinia sp. 1252 StPb PI
GATATCGAGTATTACCAGGGGCCGGAAGACTTCTATCCCATTAATGCCGACAGATTAGACGGTATGGATGTCACGATCGCCATGCCAGATGGCACTACCGAACCCGTAGTTTCAATCAACTTCCCGGAGTAAACCTTATGATTGTTAAACCCGTAGCCGGTCGCACTGTACGCGACCCGGTTAAGGGCACCTTTTTGCCTGAATCCGGCTCTGA
>NZ_JAZGQE010000584.1:0-209 GCF_048593885.1 Yersinia sp. 1252 StPb PI
TTTGGCGGCGTCTGTTTCCAGAACATCGCGACTTCCTCGTCTGTTGCCAAAACTGCATCAACGGGCCACGAATCCTCTGTGTAAGTTCCATCTTCTTTCCATGCGGCAGGAATGAACGATTTCAATGATGGCGAAAAATAAGCAGTTGTCATTTTAGTTTCCTATTGCGAATACAAATGCTGAAAAGGCACCCGCTACACCATTAGCGC
>NZ_JAZGQE010000585.1:0-209 GCF_048593885.1 Yersinia sp. 1252 StPb PI
GCGCTAATGGTGTAGCGGGTGCCTTTTCAGCATTTGTATTCGCAATAGGAAACTAAAATGACAACTGCTTATTTTTCACCATCATTGAAATCATTCATTCCTACAGCATGGAAAGAGGATGGAACTTACACTGAGGATTCGTGGCCCGTTGATGCAGTTTTGGCAACAGACGAGGAAGTCGCGATGTTCTGGAAACAGACGCCGCCAAA
>NZ_JAZGQE010000586.1:0-206 GCF_048593885.1 Yersinia sp. 1252 StPb PI
AAGTCATTGACGTTGCAGGTAGGCGGCCAGTAAACGCACCCCGATGAGCTGACTCAAGTCAGTGATTCGGGTAAGTGCGCACAACCAACCCCCCTGCGGCGTCAAGGACGAAGAAGAGCATACCCAAAGTCATTGACGTTGCAGGTAGGCGGCCAGTAAACGCACCCCGATGAGCTGACTCAAGTCAGTGATTCGGGTAAGTGCGC
>NZ_JAZGQE010000058.1:0-25183 GCF_048593885.1 Yersinia sp. 1252 StPb PI
GTAATAAATACAAATAAACATCAAATTAATAACATTAAAAACACAAATTGAATTTACAACCCCCTCTGTGGCACGTCAATAACCCCAAAATAGAACAACGGTAACAATAATTAATCGAAATTGAGATGAGTCTCCCATTTTCCAGCCAGTTGACTTATTTCTCCTCGATTCTAAGGCACCATTTTCTGCGATATGCCGAACAGTAACGCAGTTTATATCGCGATAATTCCGCCAGCACATCTGGCGTTGATCTTTTTCTTTCATTTATCGCGAATATGGTATAATCCTCTGAAAGCCCCCATCGCTTATAGATAGCCTGCCTTCATGACCATCCCCTACGCGACCCCGCTTTTAATGTAAAAATTATGTCAATTGTCGTATTCACCAAAACAATAGTTGACCACCGGTGTCTGAAGAAATGTATCGCTATCGAGTTACATCCATATGCGTTACAAACCCGCACTTAACGCATAACGATAGAGTTCATATGATAAAGCCGCAGAAATTCCATATCTCACTGCTCCACCCGCGCTACTGGCTGACCTGGTTTGGCCTGGGGGTATTATTTCTGTTAGTCCAACTCCCCTACCCGCTGTTAAACAAGTTAGGAATTTGGTTGGGGCGTACCTCAATGCGCTTCCTGAAACGGCGGGTATCTATCGCCCGGCGCAATCTGGAGCTTTGTTTCCCTGATATGGATAAGCAGACTCTTGAACGGACTATCGTCGGTAATTTTGAATCCTTAGGCATGGGGTTGCTGGAAACCGGCATGGCCTGGTTTTGGCCCGATGCGCGCATTAAGCGCTGGTTTACCGTGACGGGTCTGGATAACCTGAAAAAAGCGCAGCAAGGACAGCGCGGCGTACTGGTGATTGGCGTCCATTTTATGTCGCTGGAACTTGGCGGCCGCGTAATGGGGCAATGCCAGCCAATGATGGCGATGTATCGCCCGCATAACAATAAAGTGATGGAATTGGTGCAGACCTGGGGCCGTATGCGCTCGAATAAGGCCATGCTGGACCGTAAAGATCTTCGTGGCATGGTGCAGGCATTGAAAAAAGGTGAAGCTGTGTGGTTTGCACCGGATCAGGATTACGGCCCACGTGGCAGTGTGTTTGCACCACTGTTCGCCGTCAATCAGGCCGCGACCACCAGTGGCACTTTTATGTTGGCCCGGCTAGCCAAACCGGCACTGTTGCCATTGGTTTTACTGCGTAAAACAGATGGTAGCGGCTATGACTTGCTGATCCAGCCGGCATTAGAAGACTATCCGCTTGATGATGAGATAGCGGCCGCCAGCTATATGAACAAAGTTATCGAAAAAGAGATCATGCGCGCACCTGAGCAATATCTGTGGCTACACCGCCGCTTTAAAACCCGCCCAGCCGGTGCGCCATCGCTGTATTAAGCATCAACAAGATCTGTCATAAAAACCCGGCCTATGTCGGGTTTTTTATTAGCTAACATCCACTCAATATCGCGAAGCTATAACTGCGCTTCAGCTTCATCGGGATCATCTATCGCATCGTCTGGTGTGATAAGCGCACGCCCCGGCAACGTTTTGCATGCAGGCCCACCGGTAGGGGGGGCTGTAGTGGGATAACTCTCCTGCGGCGAGACATAAACTGGCGTGGTTGCCACGAAGCCATCACTGAATGTGGCCTCGATAAAGGTCGCCTGCCAACCGGTAGCTGGCGTGCTAAGTGCAACTTCAAGGGTATTACCCGGGGCCACGGCCAACGGAAATGCGCTATATCTTATATCGCACGCATAGCGGAAATCGCGAGCATCGGGGTTAGCTGCGGTCCATAACAGCACCTTTTCTGGCGTCTCTGACAGACTAACCGTGACGGTTTGCACCTTATCTTTCATTGCCAGAGTGGTATTCAACTGCGGCATCGGTGTGGCTTGCCGTAAACGGTTAACAAAGGTGATCAACGACTGTTCGCTAAATGCTTTAATACCAGAGTGACTGGAGTTAGGTACAACCCGCAACGTTTTATCACCGGGTAATTTGTCATAATAAAAATCCGTATTATCAGGCACGTAGAAATCATCACCACTGGCATTAATAATGTATTTCGCAATACTGAGCCGGGGTTGATACTCACTCGTCAGGTACTGTAGGGGATCAATAATCTGCATCAGTTTGGCAAAGCCGGGGGTACTCAGTTTCTTATCAATCTCTTCCTGATAGTAGGGGGTGAAGGCTATAGGCCAGTTGCCACCATAAGATTGATACATATGTTCCAATGCGGCGCGGGTATCCAGCAGATCAATCACAAAAGGCACAATAGCCTCCACACGTGAATCCGCAATTGCCGTCAGCCAACTGGTCCAGCCACGCTTGGATAAACCGGTGACAATAAAACTGTCTAAGGCTTTTTCCGGTAAGGCTTGCTGTGCCATGGTCATCGCCTGAGAAATCGCCGCCACCATCGGGACATGTAGCGGTAATATTGAACGGGCTTCTGGGGCATCTATAAATAAAGTCCAACTACGCGCAACACTATAATCTTCCTTACGCGGATTCCCATCTTGTTGATATTCAAGGTACTGATTGGGAATGGTGCTAATGGCAATCACCACCGTGTCAGTTGAGCGGGCAATATTTTGCAAGGTCTCGATAGCAAAATCGCCAGGACCGGAGGGAGGAATGGTTTCAGTACCATAGTTGGTACCATTATTGATGACCACCAGCGCCTTGGTGGACGTGCTATTTTCGGGAATAAAGATCTCCACTTCATGCTGCCATGCAGCAGGGGAGACTAAGCTCTCCGGCGACCAATTCTGCGAGGTCAGTTGGTAACGGCGCCACTCCAACCCCGGCAGGTTTTCCTGACTGAGCAAGTTATAGATAAGGGGTTCTGCGGCCAGCTTTTCTCTGTAACAAGACAGAACCTGAGTAAAATCGGTATCACTGCATTTTGCAGTTTCAACATTCACCTGTGCCAGACAACTGGCGGTAAACAGCAATGGCAGCCCGCACATCAGGGCGGTTAAATAACGAGGCATAATCCCTATCCTTCTCTCTAATGTGTTTACGTTAAAACACTCCCAAGAGGATTAGATAACGGATCAGAGATTTAAAAAATCCGAATTTCACCTGTCTATGCCGCTTTTTATGTTATTACATTGACGAAATGTATACCTCAGTCTGGTTCAATTACTCTTATCTCTCGTTCATCGCTGTATATAAGAATTTTCTGCACTAAAAAGTATCAATCCGCCGTTAAATGCGCCATTTAAGTGCATCCTACCCGGTCAGAAATTACCTACAAAGAGTTAACGCTAAGTAATTACTCATATCATCAATGAAATGCAACTCTGGCATCCCATTTGCTAATACCAAACTGGCTACACGCCAACAGACAGCGACGGTGCATCACTGGTGCGCTACAAAATTAAAATAGGCTCGACTTTGCCTCACAGGACGCTTTCATGAAGAAAATAATGATTTCAACACTGGTTGCCGCCGCCTCATTAGTGGCATTAGCGGGTCAGGCCCACGCGGGCACTACTTTGGATGCGGTGAAGAAAAAAGGTTTTGTACAATGTGGTATCAGTGATGGGTTGCCCGGTTTCTCCTATGCAGATGCCAGCGGCAAGTTCTCTGGTCTGGATGTCGATGTCTGCCGTGGCGTAGCTGCTGCCATCTTTGGTGATGCAGAAAAAGTAAAATACACCCCGCTGACCGCAAAAGAGCGTTTTACCGCCCTGCAATCGGGTGAAGTTGATATTTTGTCACGTAACACCACCTGGACTTCATCCCGTGATGCTGGCATGGGGATGTTATTTACCGGAGTGAACTATTACGACGGTATCGGCTTCCTGACCCACAATAAAGCGGGGCTGAAAAGCGCCAAAGAGCTGGACGGGGCGACGGTGTGTATTCAGGCCGGTACAGATACTGAGTTGAACGTCGCTGATTACTTTAAAGCCAATAAAATGCAATACACTCCAGTTACCTTCGACCGTTCTGACGAAAGTGCCAAGGCATTGGATTCCGGGCGCTGTGACACATTGGCCTCTGACCAATCACAACTGTACGCACTGCGTATCAAATTAGGTAAACCAGACGAATTTATCGTATTACCGGAAGTTATCTCTAAAGAACCACTGGGACCGGTTGTGCGCCGGGGTGATGAGGACTGGTTCGCCATCGTGCGCTGGACACTGTTTGCCATGTTAAATGCTGAAGAGATGGGTGTGACGTCGAAAAACGTCGAAGCACTGGCAGCAAAACCAACCACACCGGATATGGCCCATCTGTTAGGTCAGGAAGGCAACTATGGTAAAGATCTGAAAGTGCCTAACGATTGGGTGGTTAAAATCGTGAAACAAGTGGGTAACTACGGCGAAAGCTTCGACCGTAACGTCGGTTTGGGCAGTGAGCTGAAAATAAAACGCGGCCAGAATGCGCTGTGGAACAATGGCGGTCTCCAGTACGCGCCTCCGGTTCGCTGATTACTGATTACCTCTCCGGCAGGCCCGCCCTGCCGGATGTATTATCCAGACCGAGGCCCACACTATGTCACAACGCCCAACCGTCAAAGGTGCCTTTTCGCTGACCAATCCAGCGGTACGCGCCTGGTTGTATCAAATTATCGCGCTATTGATACTGATCGGATGCGGTGCGTATCTTTTCCATAACACCATTACCAACCTGTCGACCCGGGGCATCACCTCCGGCTTTGCTTTCCTGAATAACAGCGCCGGTTTTGGTATTGTTCAGCATCTTATCGATTATGAGCAAGGTGATACCTACGGCCGGGTGTTTTTGGTCGGGTTATTCAATACCTTGCTGGTATCAGTATTATGTATTTTCTTTGCGTCGATCCTCGGGTTCTTCCTTGGGCTGGCGCGTTTATCTGATAACTGGCTGTTACGCAAACTGTCCACTATCTATATCGAGACATTCCGTAATATCCCGCCCTTGCTGCAAATCTTCTTCTGGTATTTCGCGGTATTACGCAATCTACCGGGGCCACGACAGAGTCTGGATGCCTTCGGTGTGGCTTTTCTCAGCAACCGTGGCTTGTATCTGCCATCACCGGAGTTTGCTGCCGGTTTTATACCCGCCATACTCGCTGTGCTGCTGGCCGTTGTTATCACCGTGGCGCTGTATCGCTATAACCATTTCCGTCAGTTACATACCGGTCAGTTTCACCGCACCTGGCCGATGGCCTTACTACTGTTGATGGCTCTACCAGCAGCGGCCCATTTTCTGTATGGCTCGGCACTGCATTGGGATCTACCGCAGTTACGCGGCTTTAACTTTAAAGGTGGCCTGGTTCTTATCCCTGAATTGGCGGCCTTGACCTTGGCACTGTCAGTTTATACCTCGACCTTTATTGCTGAGGTGATTCGTTCAGGCATTCAGTCCGTGCCCTATGGTCAGCATGAAGCAGCCCGTTCACTGGCGCTGCCCAACACCGTCACCTTGCGTCAGGTTATTCTGCCACAGGCGTTACGGGTCATCATTCCGCCACTCACCAGTCAATACCTGAACATCGTCAAAAACTCCTCACTGGCAGCCGCTATCGGCTATCCAGATATGGTGTCGTTGTTTGCCGGCACAGTGCTGAACCAGACTGGTCAGGCGATAGAAACCATCGCCATTACCATGTCAGTCTATTTGGTTATTAGCCTATCCATTTCATTTTTAATGAATCTCTACAACCGGCGGATCGCGCTGGTAGAGCGCTAAGGGAAGCGAATGACGATGACACTAACCCGTGAACCACCCAGCACAGTACGGCCGGGCAACCCGTTAAGCCGGATGGTGTTTTGGGCGAGAAAGAATTTGTTTTCCAGTTGGACTAATAGTCTGCTGACGCTGCTGTGCCTGTGGCTGATGTGGCAATTGATCCCGCCATTACTGAATTGGACTATTTTTAACGCCAACTGGCTAGGTACATCGCGCACTGATTGTACCCGTGAGGGTGCCTGCTGGGTGTTTATTCATGCGCGCTTTGGCCAATTTATGTATGGCCTTTATCCCATTGAGCAGCGCTGGCGCATCAACACCACCTTGATCATCGGATTGCTGACGCTCATTCCATTGTTCTGGCGCGCTATGCCACATCGAGGCCGCTATTTGGCGGTGTGGATGGTGGCGTACCCACTGCTGGTGTGGTTGATGTTATATGGCGGTTTCCTCGGGTTAACCCGGGTTGAGACCCGCCAGTGGGGCGGCCTGACACTGACGCTGATCATTGCCGCAGTAGGTATTGCCGGTGCGCTACCGCTGGGGATTTTATTGGCCTTGGCCCGCCGTTCGAGTATGCCAGTGGTGCGTATTCTGTCAGTGGTATTTATCGAGTTCTGGCGCGGGGTGCCGCTAATCACCGTGCTGTTTATGTCCTCGGTGATGTTGCCGCTGTTTATGACCGAAGGCACCAGCATCGACAAACTGATCCGTGCCTTGGTCGGGGTGGTATTGTTCCAATCGGCCTATGTGGCAGAAGTGGTGCGCGGCGGGTTACAGGCCTTGCCCAGAGGACAGACCGAAGCCGCCGAGTCACTGGGGCTGGGCTATTGGAAAACCCAAGGGCTGGTCATTTTGCCACAAGCCCTGAAGATGGTGATCCCCGGGTTGGTAAACACCATTATCGCCCTGTTTAAAGATACCAGTCTGGTTATCATCATTGGTCTGTTTGATTTGTTCAGCAGCGTGCAACAAGCCACCGTCGACCCTGCCTGGTTGGGGATGTCGACCGAAGGCTATGTCTTTGCCGCCGCTGTCTATTGGATTTTCTGTTTCAGCATGTCGCGCTACAGCCAGCATCTGGAAAAGCGCTTTCACACCGGACGTTCCACACATTGAGGCATAACATGAGCGACAATCAGCCAACTCCAGGTGATAAAATGATGATTACGCTGGAAAACGTCAATAAGTGGTACGGGCAGTTCCACGTATTGAAAGATATCAATTTACATGTGCGCCCTGGCGAACGCATCGTACTTTGCGGTCCTTCTGGCTCAGGTAAATCTACCACTATCCGCTGCATCAACCATCTGGAAGAGCATCAGCAGGGGAAAATCATGGTGGATGGCATCGAACTTAACGATGACCTGCGCAATATTGAACGGGTACGTACCGAGGTCGGCATGGTGTTCCAACACTTCAATCTGTTCCCGCACTTAACGGTGATGCAAAACTGCACGCTGGCGCCAAGCTGGGTACGTAAGATGCCAAAGAAAGAGGCCGACGAATTGGCAATGCATTATTTAGAACGAGTGCGGATTGCAGAGCACGCCCATAAGTTCCCCGGCCAACTTTCCGGTGGCCAGCAGCAGCGGGTGGCAATCGCCCGTTCGCTGTGTATGAAACCCAAAATCATGCTATTTGATGAACCAACCTCGGCGCTGGACCCTGAGATGGTGAAAGAAGTGCTGGATACCATGATCAGTCTGGCAAATGAAGGCATGACCATGTTGTGTGTAACCCACGAGATGGGTTTTGCCCGTACCGTTGCCGATCGGATTATTTTTATGGACCGTGGGGAGATAGTGGAACAAGCACCACCCGCCGAATTCTTTTCTAACCCGAAATCAGAGCGCACCCAGGCGTTTCTGGCGCAGGTTATTCATTAACTGATTCATTACTTTGGGTTTTCCATTGCGTACTTGCGGGTGAGGGTGTCCTCACCCTTTTTATAAACCGGCCACCGAACGGCAGCCGGATTTAAGAAGCGTTAACCTTCTTTTTCGATCAGCAGCGCTTCCAGCAAATCCAAATCATGCAGCAGTTTTTGCAGCGTTTCATTGCTGATTTTCTGCGTCGCACGCAGGTGATACAGTTCCCCACGCTCGGCTCGTAATGCGGTTAAACGAAAACGCCGCTCCAGATTCTCAACCAGCAAGGTGTTCTCAATTTCATCCTTACTGCCGGTACGCCGTCGCAATGTCCCGATAACTCGTGAACTGATCTCTTTTAGCAACTCTGGGTCAATATTCTCCTCGCTGCTGGCTGCCAGCCGCTCTTCCATTTTATTCAGGCTAACAATTGCCACCTCGGCAGTCGCCGCCCGGGCGAAACGCACTTCTTCACGGCTGGCACTTTTATCTGCTACCACCACACCACGCAGCAATGGCGGCAAAGCAATCACCCCGATAATAACCGACAGCAGAATCACACCGGTGGCGATAAATACCAACTGGTAACGGGATGGGAAGGCTGAACCATCGCTGAGGAATAACGGAATAGAGAGGACACCGGCAAGAGTAATCGCTCCCCGTACCCCTGCGAATGACGCCACCCACAGTTCACGTGTGGTGTAATTGCCAAACTCCAGTGGCCGTTTGGTCAGGATGCGTTTACTGATTTTCTTCATCGACCATAGCCAGCTAAAGCGCAGTACCAACAACGCACCATAAATAATGGCAACATCTGCGAAGAGGTTCCAGGTTTGAATGGTTGGGTCCAGTTCAGCCTGTATGATTGATGTTTCCAAAATCCCCGGTAATTGCAGCCCCAACAGGATGAACACCATGCCGTTAAACACAAACTCCAGCATCGACCACACGCTGTCGGCACGTAACCGCATCGTCAATGGCGCATTACGGATAACCCCGGACTGACTGATGGTCATCCCTGCCGCCACTGCGGCCAGAATGCCGGAGACGCCAATATGCTCAGCAATCAGATAAGAAGCGAACGGCAACAGCAGCAGTAAGACAATTTGTGTTGCCGGATCATCACCACTCCAGCGGCTCATCAGGCGCAGTGACTTACTGTATAGCCAGGTTACCGCCACACCAGCCAGCAGGCCACCAATCGCCACTTTTAGGAACTCAAGTGTGGCACCAGACACGGTAAAGACCATCGTCCCCATTGCAACCGCAATGGCAAACTTTAGCGCAACCAGACCAGAGGCATCATTCATCAACGCCTCCCCTTCTAATACGCCCATAATCGATTTAGGTATGCGCCCTTTCCCCACAATGCCGGATAATGCCACAGCATCGGTTGGCGACAATACCGCCGCCAGTGCAAACGCGGCTACCAGCGGAATACCCGGCACCATCCAGTAAATCAGATAGCCGATACCCACCACGGTGACCAGCACCAATGCCAGCGCCAGACCAAATATCTCCCGCCCATGGTGAATAAACTCTCGTGTCGGTGTTTTCCAGCCGTCGGCAAAGAGCAGCGGTGGAATAAACAGTACCAGGAATAATTCCGGGTCAAAATCGACATGCAAACCAAAGTGGGGAAAGGCCAACAAGGCACCACAGACAATCTGCATCAGAGGAAGGGGGATTTGAAACGGCAACATCCGAGTGACAACGCCGGAAAGCGACACCACCAGAATCAGGATGAGGATTGTAAAAAAGATTTCCATGCTTTCCTTAGACTCAACTCAACACAACTCAATATAAGATTTAACCTCACCCGCCCGTAGACAGGGCCGGAGTTTAGCTTTTGATAGTAGATCACTTTTTTGTTAAACGGGGAAAAAACCTGTAACTGATGGCAGGAAAAAACAAAGAAAATAGGGTTATTAAAAACCGCTGTGGCATCGGGGACAGCGTCACCCCGATGCCAGCAAAAACTCATCGCTTAGATTGCCCAGCCACCCGCATAGAATGCCACTAACGCGATAGCGATAATCACAGTACCGACATTCAGTTTACGCCATTCACCGGAACAGATACGGCCAATAACCAGCGAGCTGAAGCCCAACATAATACCGGTGACGATATTACAAGTCAGCACGATAAACACGGCACAGAGCAGGCCAGACATCGCATCAACAAAGTCTTCGAAATCCAGTTTGGATACGTTGCTCAACATCAGCAACCCTACATACATCAGAGCCGGTGCCGTCGCATAAGCCGGAACCAAATAGGATAGTGGCGACAGGAACAGCATCAGCAGGAACAAAATACCTACCACGGTGGCGGTCAAACCGGTTTTACCACCAGCGGCAGTACCGGCGGCAGATTCGATATAAACCGCCGCAGGCGCAGCGCCCACCAAACCAGCAAAAATGCTGCTGACGGAGTCAGATGTCAGAGCTTTACCGCCGCTGATGATCTGGCCGTCTTTATCCAACAAATTAGCCTGACCCGCTACCGCGCGGATAGTCCCGGTGGCATCAAATACGGCAGTCATCACTAATGCCAATACACTTGGCAGCACCACAGGTTTCAATGCACCCATGATATCAAGGCTGAAAATCAATGAATTGCCGTTAGCATCCGCCAGGCTTGGCATCGCAAACAGCCCTTGATAGGTCACACTCGGATCAAAAATCAGGCCGATAACCGAGATGGCGATGATCACCAGCAGAATGCCACCCGGTACTCGCAGTTTTTCCAGACCGAAAATCACCGCCAGCCCCAGCAAAGTCATCATGACCGGGAAAGAGGTAAATGCACCCAGTGCAACCGGTAAACCTTCAATCGGGTTTTTGATAACCAGGCCGACACCGTTTGCTGCAATCAGCAACAGGAACAAGCCGATACCGATACCGGTACCATGTGCCACGCCCATCGGCAAATTACGCAATATCCATGAACGGATACCGGTCACAGAGATAATAGTGAACAGCACCCCCATCAGGAATACTGCCCCCAATGCCACAGGAATACTGATGTGTTGCCCCAGCACCAAGCTGAATGCCGTAAACGCTGTCAGTGATATGGCGCAACCAATCGCCATCGGCAAGTTGGCCCACAACCCCATCAACAAAGAACCAAGACCGGCAACCAGACAGGTTGCCACAAACACCGCTGTTGGTGGGAAACCCGCTTTGCCAAGCATACTTGGTACAACAATGACCGAGTAGACCATGGCGAGAAAGGTTGTCAGGCCAGCCAGCACTTCCTGGCGTACATTACTGCCGCGTTCACTAAGCTTGAAAAATGCATCAAGCGAACCTTTTGGCGTTACTGCCCGGTTCACTTGAGGGTTGGTGCTAGACATGGTTATGTCCCCTGTGTGTCATTTTAAAGTAGTCAGCAAGTCAGGCGCCCTTCCCTACGTAATCGTTTCCGTTTTTGCCGATTAACTCGACAACGCCTCCAACATCTTCATGGTGGAGAAAATAGCAAACGATTAGCTGGAAGCACGCATGACTGAAAAAAAATCGAAGGAAAGAATCCCCCCGCAATAAGCGTATTGGAAGGCAAACGATTATCTAGCTATTGGCAGCGACTAATCAACACCAGATAGCGACATTTATTGCATTTTTTTACATTAATTTGTCGGGGAGCATTAATTTGACGGGAAACAAAAGTGTGAGTAGCCTCACACTCATTTACTTTGCGTGGCAATGATGCCGAATCATCGGTTATCAGCCTTCCAGTTTGTAAGCTCCGCCCTTCTCAATCGCCTGTTGGTAGGCTGGGCGCTGATGAATACGCACTAAGAAATCTTGCAGTTTCGGGAACCCCTCAAGACCACCACGGGTGTTGATTGCCTCGATAGGAAAACTCATCTGAATATCCGCCGCGCTGAAATCACTGCCAGCAAACCACTGATTATTCGTCAAATGCTGTTCCAGATAATCGCGGTGAGTAGCAATTTGCTTATTCAGATAACTTTTCTGTACGCCATCACCCAGAGCCTTGGCAACCGGGCGAATAATCCACGGCACTGGCGGCCCACCCAATCGGCTAAAGATAAGTTTCATCACCAGCAAGGGCATCAATGAGCCTTCGGCATAGTGCATCCAGTAACGGAACTGTTGACGATCATAGTGACCGGTGGGCTTAAATAGCCCCTGTGCATCATAGGTTTCCTGTAAATACTCAATAATGGCACCAGACTCCGCCAAGGTGAGATCACCATCAGTAATCACCGGTGATTTTCCCAATGGATGGATTTTTTTCAATTCTGGTGGTGCCAGTAAGCTGCCGGGGTCGCGCTGATAGCGCTTCAACTCATAAGGAACTTGCAGTTCCTCCAGCATCCACAAGATACGTTGTGAACGTGAATTATTCAGATGGTGAACCGTGACCATGACCAAGCTCCATATGATGAACATCAGAGTATTGATTATAGTGATAAAATCATTTTTTGGTTTGCAAAGCTGCCAACACCGATTTTAAGAAAGCAAAAACAGAGATATCGAGGTATAAAAATCTCATCCCTCAGGCGCGGCTTAAAACCAACAAAAAGCCCTGTCGAGACAGGGCTTTATTTTCCTAATCAGCACTGTTGTGCTTAAAAAACAGCGCCATCAGAACGGGATATCATCATCGAAATCCATTGGTGGCTCATTGCCGCCTTGTGGTTGTGCTGCTGGTGCAGACTGGGCCGGACGTGAAGTCTGACCGCCGCTGAACTGGTTACCACCTTGTGGCTGCTGAGGTTGACCCCAACCGCCTTGCGCCCCGCCGTCTTGTGGTGCACCACCACCTGCCGGAGCACCGCCGCCCTGACGGCCACCCAGCATTTGCATGGTGCCGCCCACATTAACCACAACTTCTGTGGTGTATTTCTCAACACCAGCCTGATCTGTCCATTTACGGGTTTGCAGTGCGCCTTCAATATAAACCTGAGAGCCTTTACGCAGATATTCACCCGCCACTTCTGCCAGTTTGCCGAACAACACCACACGGTGCCATTCAGTTTTTTCTTTCTGCTCGCCGGTGGCTTTATCACGCCAGCTTTCGGAAGTGGCCAGGGTGATATTGGCAACAGCTCCGCCGTTTGGCATGTAGCGGACTTCCGGGTCTTGGCCCAAATTCCCGACCAAAATCACTTTGTTTACGCCTCTGCTGGCCATGTGAACTCTCCTGATGAAGTAAATTTTGTACAGTACATGCTCTAAATAATTCGAGTTGCAGGAAGGCGGCAAACGAGATAATCCCGATGAGCTTACTGTCGTAAGTGATTCGGGTTATTAAGTGTAGCTAACGCACATGCAACTTGAAGTATGACGAGTATAAGCGAGTAAGTTTAACACGCTAGCAGGTAAACGGCACAGTAGATCATAACTGCGAAATGTGTTGCAGTTTTATCATGACATCTGCCTTAATTGCACTCGAATACTGGATATCCATTCAGGTTTTTTTGTGTCATAATTATCCGTTTCGTACTGGCTGTGTCCTTTTTTGACGTTGCAAAATGCGTCTATACATTACTCAAAGTAATTGGAGTTGCAGGTAGGCGGCGAGCGAGTCCCTATGAGCTTACAGCCAGTAAGTGATTAGGGTGAGTGAACGCAGCCAACAACCCTGCGGCTTCAAGTACGAAGAGTAAAAAAGGGCACGGGAGAGGCTCAGTTTACATCCGGGAAGTGTTTGAATGGATAATATAGAAGTTCGGGGCGCTCGCACCCATAATCTTAAGAATATCAACCTGATTATCCCGCGCGACAAACTGATCGTGGTCACCGGTCTATCGGGTTCAGGCAAATCCTCACTGGCTTTTGATACCTTGTATGCCGAGGGGCAACGCCGTTATGTTGAGTCTCTTTCCGCCTATGCGCGCCAATTTCTATCGCTGATGGAAAAACCGGATGTCGACCATATTGAAGGTCTGTCACCGGCAATCTCTATTGAGCAAAAATCAACTTCGCATAACCCACGTTCGACTGTGGGTACCATCACTGAAATCCATGATTATCTGCGTTTGCTGTTCGCCCGTGTCGGTGAACCACGCTGCCCAGATCACGATGTTACGCTAGCCGCGCAAACCGTCAGTCAGATGGTGGATAACGTCATCAGTCAGCCGGAAGGCCGCCGCTTGATGTTACTGGCTCCGGTGGTAAAAGATCGCAAAGGCGAACATACCAAAACGCTGGAAGGTCTGGCTATGCAGGGCTATATCCGGGCGCGGATCGATGGCGAGGTGTGTGATCTGTCTGATCCACCGAAATTAGAACTGCAAAAAAAACATACCATTGAAGTGGTGGTCGATCGCTTCAAAGTGCGTGAAGATCTGGCTCAGCGTCTGGCTGAATCATTTGAAACGGCACTGGAGCTTTCTGGTGGTACTGCCGTCGTTGCCGATATGGACGACCCTCACGCCGAAGAGTTGCTGTTCTCCGCCAACTTTGCCTGCCCGATTTGCGGCTACAGTATGAGTGAGTTGGAACCACGCCTGTTCTCCTTTAACAACCCGGCGGGCGCCTGCCCAACTTGTGACGGCTTAGGGGTACAGCAGTTCTTTGATCCAGACCGTGTATTACAGAATCCAGAGCTGTCGCTGGCGGGTGGTGCCATCCGTGGTTGGGATCGCCGCAACTTCTATTACTTCCAGATGCTGCGTTCACTGGCAGATCATTATAAGTTTGATATCGAAACGCCATTTAACTCGCTCGATAGTGCGATACAGCACGCCGTTTTATACGGTTCTGGCAAAGATACCATTGAATTCAAATACATTAACGATCGGGGTGATACCACCGTTCGCCGCCACCCATTTGAAGGGGTGTTGCACAATATGGAACGTCGCTATAAAGAGACGGAATCCAGTGCAGTACGTGAGGAACTGGCCAAATATATTAGCAATCGCTCCTGTGCTTCATGCCACGGTACTCGCTTGCGCCGCGAAGCGCGTTATGTGTTTGTCGAAAACACCACTTTGCCCGAGATTTCTGAACTGAGCATCGGCCACGCACTGACCTTCTTCCAAAACATGAAACTAAGTGGTCAGCGGGCGCAAATTGCTGAGAAAGTACTGAAAGAGATTGGCGATCGGCTGAAGTTCCTGGTTAACGTCGGGCTGAATTATCTGTCGTTGTCCCGTTCGGCGGAAACACTGTCTGGTGGTGAAGCGCAACGTATCCGTTTGGCCAGTCAAATTGGCGCCGGCTTGGTGGGTGTCATGTATGTACTGGATGAACCGTCCATCGGCTTGCACCAACGTGATAATGAACGGTTGCTGGAAACGTTGATTCATCTGCGCAATCTGGGTAACACCGTGATTGTAGTGGAACATGATGAAGACGCTATCCGCGCAGCCGACCATGTGATTGATATTGGCCCGGGTGCGGGTGTGCATGGTGGTGAGGTGGTGGCCGAAGGGACCGTTGAGGACATCATGGCTGAGCCTAAGTCACTGACCGGTCAGTTCCTTAGCGGCAAACGAGAAATCGCCATACCTGCGCAACGCGTGCCGGGGGACCCAACCAAAGTGTTAAAACTGATTGGTGCCAGCGGCAATAACCTGAAAGATGTCACGCTGACCCTGCCGGTCGGGCTGTTTAGCTGTATTACCGGGGTTTCTGGCTCAGGTAAGTCAACGCTTATCAACGACACCTTATATTGTATCGCCCAGCGCCAGTTGAACGGCGCGACCAGCAACGAACCGGCGCCATTCCGTGAAATTCAAGGCTTGGAGCATTTCGATAAAGTCATCGATATTGACCAAAGCCCGATTGGCCGGACGCCACGCTCTAACCCGGCGACCTATACCGGTATCTTTACCCCCATTCGTGAGCTGTTTGCCGGTGTTCCTGAATCACGTACCCGTGGTTATACGCCAGGCCGTTTCAGCTTTAACGTCAAAGGGGGTCGTTGCGAGGCCTGCCAGGGCGACGGGGTGATTAAAGTCGAAATGCATTTCCTGCCCGATATCTATGTGCCATGCGACCAGTGTAAAGGTAAGCGTTATAACCGTGAAACGCTGGAAGTAAAATACAAAGGTAAAAGTATCCACGAAGTGCTGGCGATGACTATCGAAGAGGCTCGCGAGTTCTTTGATGCGGTTCCGGCACTGGCGCGTAAGCTGCAAACACTGATAGATGTGGGCCTGTCCTATATCTGTCTGGGGCAATCTGCGACTACGCTGTCGGGTGGTGAAGCGCAACGGGTGAAACTGTCGCGTGAACTATCAAAACGCGGCACCGGTCAGACGCTCTATATTCTGGACGAGCCGACTACCGGTCTGCATTTTGCTGATATTCAGCAACTGCTGGCGGTGTTGCATCAGCTGCGCGATCAGGGCAATACCATTGTGGTCATTGAGCACAATCTGGATGTGATTAAGACTGCTGATTGGATTGTCGATCTGGGGCCAGAAGGCGGTAGTGGCGGTGGCGAGATTCTGGTCGCCGGTACACCAGAGACTGTTGCAGAATGCGCCGCGTCACATACCGCACGCTTCCTCAAGCCAATGCTGCAGCGTAAGTAGAGCATCAAATAATCTATCAGCATCCAAAATCATTGGAGCTGCAGGTTGGCAACCCGTGAACAACAAATCAGCCAGGCCCAAGGATGGGCCAAATAATGAACCTGGCTAACAACCCTGCAACTCCAAGTACCAAGGGGGTATCAAACAGCCAGCTCCTGTCGCCTATGTTCCGGTAACCCCTGCAATACCAATTGATAAGAGCGGTCAATTAACGAGTAAAATTGTGAGTTCGGTAATTGTCCATCCAGAAACACCGTGTTCCAGTGCGCTTTATTCAAGTGTTCACTCGGCACGATCTCCGGATGTTGCTCTCGCAAACTCTCCGCCAACTCAGGGCTGGTTTTTACCGAAATAGAGGGCCGCCCACCAATTTCACCCACCATCGCAAACATCACATCGGCTACTTTAATCTGATTGGTCTGCCATTCCTCATGATCACTCTGCTCTGCCCCCGGTTTAGACATGCAGTATTCCAATAATGCTGAATTATTCATTGGGTTATCTCCTGTAATGGGCCAGTGCCGTCTAGCGAAAGGGCCTCATAGCGTATTCATTCCATCGGATACAGCAACATGCTGAAGTATTAGCTTGCACTTATAACAGAAGATTTACTGTGAGCGATGAATGATCATTGGGCATGGGTCTGCCACCTTATTTAGTATATTCTTTAATCGATTTACAGCCATTGGCGGAGGGCTAACCAGACAGGTTATGTGGATAAGTGACGGAAAGATGGTGGAAAAAATAAAACAAAAAGGCGATATTTCTATCGCCTTAAACAGTTCGTCGTCTCAGATAACGCGGATCTCTAATTACTGTACTGCCGCAAACGCAGCTGCTACCCGCTGAACATTGCTGTGGTTGACGCCTGCCATACACATCCTGCCGCTGGCAATCAGATACACGCCAAACTCGTCACGCAGACGGTCCACTTGAGCGGCACTAAAACCGGTATAGCTGAACATGCCACGCTGTTGCAGTAAGTAATCAAAATTGCGATTGGGTAGTGCTGCCTTCAAGGCTTCCACCAACGTGCTGCGCATTTCAATAATACGCCGACGCATCTGCTCCACTTCAGCCTGCCATTGCGCCCGTAACTCGCTGTCATGCAGTACTTTTGAAACAACCTGTGCACCAAAGTTTGGCGGGCTGGAATAGTTACGCCGCACCGTGGCTTTCAGTTGCCCCAATACCCGACCAGCAGCTTCTTCACTTTCACATACCACGGAAAGGCCACCGACCCGTTCGTTATACAGAGAGAAGATTTTAGAGAAGGAGTTACTGACCAGACAGGGTAACTCCGCTGCCGCCATGGCTCGAATCGCATAAGCATCTTCATTCAACCCAGCACCAAAACCCTGATAGGCAATATCCAGGAACGGGATCAGATCCCGGTCTTTAGCCACGCCAATAACCTGATCCCACTGTGCATTCGTCAGATCAGATCCGGTTGGGTTATGGCAGCAAGGATGGAGCAAAACAATGCTTCTGGCTGGTAACTGCTGCAACGTTGCCAGCATTTGATCGAATTTTACGCCCAACTTGTCATTATCAAAGTACGGGTAGGTATTCACCTTAAACCCCGCGCCACTGAAAATAGCGACATGGTTTTCCCACGTAGGGTCACTGACCCACACCTGAGAATCTGGGAAATAGGAATGAAGGAAATCAGCACCCACTTTCAATGCACCGGAGCCACCGACAGTTTGGATAGTCGCTACTCGTTGCTGAGCCAGCATAGGGTGATCGCTGCCAAATAGTAGCTGCAAAATAGCAGTACGATAAGATTGCAGACCTTCCATCGGCAAGTAAACCGGTGTCCCATGTGGCTGAGCATTCAATTGGGTTTCAGCGGTATCCACTGCCTGCATTTGCGGGATCTCACCCTGCTCATTGTAATAAAGCCCGATACTCAGATTCACTTTATGTGCCCGGCTATCGGCTTTAAAACTCTCCATCAATGACAGGATCGGGTCACCTGCATAGGCATCAACATTTTGGAACACGGCGCTGCTCTCCTGGATTGATAATAATTGTCTATACCTTGATTAGTCAGCTTACCTTATTCCCCTAAATATTCCATCGCTACTCGGGAGGTCAGCTTGGTGATCAATTCATAGGCACTGATACCGGTGTAAGCAGCGATCTTCTCAACCGGTAAATCCGCGCCCCACAACAGCACTTCATCACCGACTTTGTCGCTGCTATCTGGCCCAAGATCAACTGAAATCATGTCCATCGATACCCGCCCCACAATGTGCACTTCGCGGCCATTGACCCACATCGGCGTACCCGATGGTGCGCTGCGCGGATAACCATCACCGTAACCAATCGCCACCACACCCAGGCGTGTATCACGTTCACTGACCCAAGTACCGCCATAGCCCACTGGCTCACCGGCTTTATGTTCACGTACAGCAATCAGGCTGGATTTTAATGCCATCGCTGGCAGTAGACCAAAATGGCTGGCATAAGGTTCATCCAGCGGCGAGACGCCATACAGTATGATACCGGGACGAACCCAATCACGATGCGCTTGCGGCCATAGCAAAATACCGCCAGATGCAGCAATAGACTGTTTACCCGGTTTGCCAATAGCAAAGGCGTCAAAACACGCCAGTTGCTGGCGGGTAGTATCCACTTCAGGTTCGTCGGCACGACTGAAGTGGCTCATAATATTAACTGGCTGACTAACGTTGCCGCAAGCACATAGCCGCTGGTAGAAGGCTTCGGCCTGCTCAGGACGGACGCCTAAACGATGCATACCGGTATCGAGCTTCATCCAGACATTGATCGGAGCAGGGAGATTGGCCGCTTCCAGCGCTTCTAATTGTTCAATACTGTGTACTGCGGTTTCAATCCGGTTAGCCACCAGAATAGGCAAGTCCTCTGCGGTAAAAAACCCTTCCAGCAGTAGAATAGGTTTTACAATTCCGCCAGAACGTAGCATCAGAGCTTCGCCGATGCGCGCGACGCCATAGCAATCGGCATCCTGCAAAGTATGTGCTGTTTCTAATAACCCGTGGCCATAAGCGTTTGCTTTCACAACAGCAATCAGGCGGCTTTGTGGCGCCATGCGCCGTACCTGATGCAAGTTATGTCGCAGAGCGCGGCGGTCGATTACTGCTGTTGCCGCTTTCATTTCTTATCCTTAATAATTGATGTTATACCCAAAGAACCTGATGTTGCAGGTCGCCTGCCAGCGAGGGTTCCGCGTGAGTCATCGCCGCTAACAACCCTGCAGCGTCAAGGACTAAGGGGAAACTATTCGTCGTCGTACTGTGGACCGGCATAGTTATCAAAGCGCGACCATTGACCGTTAAATTTCAGCCGGACAGATCCGATCGGACCGTTACGCTGTTTACCCAAAATAATCTGCGCGATCCCTTTCTCATCACTGTTCTCGTGATACACCTCGTCACGATAGATAAACATGATTAAGTCCGCATCTTGTTCGATAGAGCCGGATTCACGTAAGTCGGAGTTAACTGGCCGTTTATCAGCACGTTGCTCCAAACTACGGTTAAGCTGTGATAACGCCACTACCGGGACTTGCAACTCTTTCGCCAGTGCTTTGAGTGAGCGCGAAATCTCGGCGATTTCCAACGTTCGGTTATCTGAAAGAGACGGTACCCGCATCAATTGCAGGTAGTCGATCATAATCAGACTCAAACCACCATGTTCGCGGAAAATACGCCGCGCGCGGGAGCGCACTTCTGTCGGTGTCAGACCGGATGAGTCATCGATGTACATATTGCGTTTTTCCATCAATATACCCATGGTGCTGGAAATACGCGCCCAATCCTCATCATCGAGTTGGCCGGTTCGGATACGGGTCTGGTCAACATGTGACAGCGACGCCAGCATACGCATCATGATCTGATCGCCGGGCATCTCCAAACTAAAGATCAATACCGGTTTTTCCTGCATCATCGCGGCGTTTTCACACAAGTTCATCGCAAACGTGGTTTTACCCATTGATGGACGTGCGGCGACAATGATCAAATCTGATTTCTGTAATCCGGCGGTTTTTTTATCAAGGTCGGTAAAGCCGGTTGAAACACCGGTCACCCCATCATGGGGCCGCTGATAAAGTTGCTCAATTCGCGCGACCGTGGCTTCGAGGATTTGATCGACACTTTTCGGCCCTTCATCTTTACTGGCACGGCTTTCAGCTATCTGAAACACTTTGGATTCAGCCAAATCCAGCAGATCTTCACTGCTACGCCCTTGGGGATCATAACCGGCGTCAGCTATCTCATTGGCGACCGAGATCATTTCACGAACTACCGCACGTTCGCGCACGATATCAGCATAGGCACCAATATTCGCCGCACTTGGGGTGTTTTTCGATAACTCTGCCAGATAGGCAAATCCCCCCACCGAATCCAGATCGCCTTTTTGCTCTAGCGACTCAGATAAGGTGATCAAATCGATCGGTTTGCTGTTTTCCAGCAAACGCTGCATTTCAGTAAAGATTCGGCGATGCGGGCGGCTGAAGAAGTCATTGCTGGCAACGCGTTCTGACACATTATCCCAGCGTTCATTATCCAGCATCAAACCGCCCAACACGGACTGCTCTGCCTCCAGCGAATGAGGCGGGAGTTTCAGCCCTTCCATCTGGCGGTCTCGTGGCTCTGTCATATTGTTGGTTGGTTTTTTTGCGGCCATGAAGAGTGTTCTTTACCTTTGTTGCGATAGGAAAATATCGAATAGAAAATATAACGGCCTAGTATATACACAAAGTAATTGGAGTTGCAGGTAGACCGCAAATGAATGGAGCTGATGAGTTCAGAAAGTTCGGTGATGAGGAAAAAAATGCCGCTCACATTGCAGTACCGTCTTATTCGCAGAGGTAATAATATTCCCTATTACATATCGGTATTAGCCAGATCTTGGCACTCCGAGCAGAACCCTGTAGGGTGAAAATACACCTATCTATAGGAGCTACCATGGCAAAGCATATCCAATTCAGTACCACTGGCGGGCCGGAAGTGTTGCAATACCTTGACTTCACCCCTTCTGACCCTGCAGCACATGAAGTTCAGGTAGAAAACAAAGCGATCGGTATTAACTATATCGATACTTATGTTCGCAGTGGGCTTTATTCACCATCACTGTTTCCTAGTGGGTTGGGAACAGAGGCGGCGGGGATTGTCACCAAAGTTGGTTCGTCGGTTAACACAATCAACGTCGGTGACCGGGTGGTATATGCCCAATCAGCTCTCGGGGCTTACAGCGAAGTGCATAATGTTGCGGCAGAGAAGATTGCCATACTTCCTGACAACATCTCTTTCGAGCAGGCCGCAGCATCATTCCTCAAAGGGCTGACCGTCCACTATCTGTTGCGCCAAACCCACGAGATAAAACCGGGTGAGGTATTCCTATTCCATGCGGCGGCGGGTGGTGTCGGGCTAATTGCTTGCCAGTGGGCGAAAGCGCTTGGTGCTAAGCTTATCGGCAGTGTTGGCTCTGATGAAAAGGCCGAATTGGCAAAAGCCGCTGGCGCCTGGGCCACGATTAACTATCGTACAGAAAATATCGCCGAGCGGGTGGCAGAGCTGACGAATGGCGAGAAAGTGGGTGTGGTGTATGACTCGGTTGGGAAAAGTACCTGGCTGGATTCGCTTAATAGCCTTAAGCGCAGAGGCTTGATGGTGAGTTTCGGTAATGCCTCCGGCCCAGTGACAGGAGTAGATCTTGCCATCCTGAACCAAAAAGGCGGGCTATATGTTACTCGCCCCTCCCTCAACACTTATGTCACCAATCGGCAAGAGTTAGCAAGTGCCAGCCACGAACTGTTTTCACTGATTGCTGGCGGAGCCATTAATGTCGATGTGGCAAAAGCACAGCAATTCCCGTTGCGTGATGCTCACCGTGCCCATCAAATCCTAGAAAGCCGCCAGACCACAGGATCCAGCTTGCTGATACCCTGAGTTATTTGGCCATTCCTAAGGTAATATTGTTGAAAAAACAAAGGGCTCCGATTAGGGAGCCCTTCTTTACAACGCTTTCTTTGATGCACATGTAGGGGTACAGCAGCGTATTCTGTCAGAGCTAACTGCCGTTTATACGGCTATTTTTACCTCTGGCAGGGATGAAAATGCGATACCAAATCGTATCGGTTAGCATCCTAGCAAGCACGCCCGAGAAAAAATACGTTTTCCCTCTGATTCGCCCCACTAATCTTTCAGGCTGTGATCGCTACCGCAAGAAAGGGAAATTTTAGTAACGCCGGACTATCGGTTTCTGCATCGAACGCCATATCCAGACCGCCACAACCGCCAGAATCAACCAAGGTAGCAGCTTAATCATCATGACGAATAAGCCACCCACCATCATAAAAGCAGCAGCCACCAGCAATGCAGCGAAGATCCCTAACAGGGAAATACCGGTTACCATCAGCATGACAAAAAAGCCGATAACAAAGAGAATTTCAAACATGGCTGACTCCTTAATAAGGGTGTATGTCCCACAACCACATCATTAAATATAACGAACAAATCGGGGATTTTATAAGAAGTATTACAAGAAGCATGCCAACTTTAACATATCGGCTAATTCATTGAATTTACTGATTAAGTAATATTAATGCCTACCAAAAAAATGGATAGGCATGGTCAATTTGACTAACTTATAGCTAATTTACTATTCTATTATCCCCAAAGTAATTGGCGTCGCAGGTAGGCAGCAAGTGAACGCATCCCGATGAGCTTACACAGTCAAGTGATTTGGGTGACAAATCTGCCGGGAGCAGATTTGAACGCTGCTTGCAGCGGCCTCGCGATGCGAGGCCCACCGGATGGGCCGAGTAACTAGCGTAGCTAACAACCCTGCGACTTCAAGGACGAAGGGTATAAGGTCGAGTGACCAGCGCTAAGGCTTGCTCTACTACAGCAACGCCAGCACCAGGCTTATGGGCATTTTCGCTTAGATGACGACGCCATTGGCGCGCACCAGGAATTCCCTGAAAAATCCCAAGAATATGCCGGGTGATGTGGCCCAAATAAGCGCCGCGAGACAACTCCTGTTCGATATAAGGATAAAGCGCTTCAATCGCCTTAATGCTATCGACCACTGGGGCATTCACATCAAATAGTTCGCGATCCACTTGGGTCAAAATGCTTGGATTTTGGTAGGCTTCACGGCCCATCATTACCCCATCAAGATGTTTAAGATGCTCTTTGGCTTCAGCCAGCGTTTTCACACCACCATTAATGGCTATAGTCAGTGTTGGGAAATCACGCTTGAGCTGATAAACCCGCTCATAATCCAGCGGTGGCACTTCACGGTTCTCTTTCGGGCTAAGCCCTGAGAGCCAGGCTTTGCGAGCATGAATGGTAAAGATATCGCATTCGCCACGGTCCGCCACCGTTTGCACAAACTCGCACAAGAACTCATAGCTATCCAGTTGGTCAATGCCGATACGAGTTTTAACGGTGACAGGAATAGAAACCACATCGCGCATAGCTTTAATGCAGTCAGCGACCAGTTCAGCCTCACCCATCAGGCAAGCGCCAAAACGACCATTTTGTACCCGATCAGACGGGCAACCCACATTTAGGTTTATTTCATTGTAGCCGCGTTGTTCAGCCAATTTGGCACAATGCGCCAGCGCCTGCGGGTCACTGCCTCCAAGTTGCAGTGCCACCGGGTGATCCTGTTCGCTATAAGCCAGATAGTCAGCTTTACCATGAATAATGGCACCGGTGGTGACCATTTCGGTATATAACAAGGTCTGCTTGGTTAACAAACGATGAAAATAACGGCAATGACGATCGGTCCAATCGAGCATCGGCGCGACGGAAAAACGTTGTAGGGGATAATCGCCTTTAGAATCGGTCTTTACGCCTGTTATGGCTGAATTTGTGAATGTGTTATTTTCGTGCATTCTGGGTCATTTTGTCGTATTTTTTCTTTATCAGCACCCCATACAGCACCCCTAATACGTGGGGTGCTGAGATAGGACAAGGGAAAAGCATGGCCTACTATAGCATAGAAAAACGCCTTCGCGCCGATGGCACAGCCCGCTATCGCTGCACCGTTGGTGTAAAGGAAGGTGGTAAATACATCTATCGAGAGAACAGGACTTTTGGCAAACAGGCCCATGCTAAAACTTGGGGTGCTAACCGGGTGGCTGAATTAGAAGTTAATGGGGTGCCAAATATCAATGACGTTACTGGCATGACTGTTGGTCAGCTATTAAAGCGATATATTGCGGATCCTAATCTCGGTGGTAAAGCGGGGCGTACCAAAACCTATGTTTTAAACATGCTGGTAGATTGCGATATTGCTGCAATAAAACTGGCAGACCTTCAAACAAACCATGTTATTGAACACTGCCGGCATCGTGCAGGTGCAGGAGCTGGTCCATCAACCGTAGGCCATGATCTAAGCTATCTATCTTCTGTGCTGGCAGCAGCTAAACCTATCTTTGGGATTGATTACACCGATAATCCAGTAATCATCGCCAGGCCAATCCTCATCAATATGGGATTGGTTGGAAAGTCCCAGCGCCGATCGCGTAGACCTCTCACCACTGAAATTGAAAAACTGATTGAAGGGTTGAGAATTCGCTCAGCTAATGCCGGGGCAAAAATCCCTTACGAAGATATTCTTAACTTCTCAATTCTTTCATGTATGCGTATCGGTGAAGTATGTAGGATCAGGTGGGAAGATATAGACGAGAAACAAAAATCTGTTTTGGTCAGAGACAGGAAAGATCCTCGCAAGAAATCTGGCAACCATATGCAGGTTCCATTGCTCGGTGAGGCGTGGGATATCGTGCAGCGCCAGCCAAGAACGGAAACCTACATCTTCCCCTATAACTCAAACTCAGTAACAGCAGGCTTTCAGCGGGTACGTAATGATCTGGGTATTGAGGACTTACGGTATCACGATTTACGAAGGGAGGGGGCAAGCAGGCTATTTGAGGCGGGTTTCTCTATTGAAGAAGTAGCCCAGGTTACTGGACACCGATCACTTAATGTTCTTTGGCAAGTTTATACTGAGTTATATCCAAAGTCACTTCATGAAAAGTTCGAATCTTTGAAGAAGTAAATCCAACCTATAGGCAATATTTTTGAT
>NZ_JAZGQE010000059.1:0-25105 GCF_048593885.1 Yersinia sp. 1252 StPb PI
GTAGAAACACCGGAAGAGTACGCCGGTAATGTGATGGGCGACCTTTCCTCTCGCCGTGGCTTGGTACAAGGCATGGAAGAGATGATTGGCGGCGGGAAGATTATCCGCGCAGAAGTGCCGTTATCCGAAATGTTCGGTTACTCCACCGTGCTGCGTTCCATGTCGCAAGGCCGTGCCACCTATACCATGGAGTTCAAGCACTATGCTGAGGCACCACGTAATGTCGCCGATACGATTATTGCCGCCCGGGGCAGTAAGGGCTAAACGTTAAACCGCAGTAACATACTCAACCGCCAGTGGAAAATTTTACGCTGGCGGCTTTTAATTGGCTAGATAGCGACCCGCCGGCTAATCTCTACCACCTGACTGTACAGACCACGGTCGCCAGCAGCAGCGGGATATAACCGCCGTCCAACACTTTGATAAGATTAGCGATTAAAAAGCTGGTATCGATAATAAGAAATCCCCCCGCCACTAACATGCTGGTTGGTAAACTCCAACGCCATATCTTGTGCATAGCGACAAATAACAAACCAGACGTCATCAACATCGTTAACGACACTGCAATACCGTAAGCTGCAGCCAGGTTTTCAGAGGATTTAAAGAATACAGCCAGAAATATAGTCACTATCATTAATAGCCAATTGATGGTGCCAATATAAATATAGGGTTGAGCGTCTGGGAGAACAATTTTCAGACCTTCAAGGGCTGAGAGTACAGATATCGCTGGCGACGCCCAGCCGATAACATAATCCCCCATATAAAAACGGGGTAATCATTTACCCCGTTTTTATATTGTTATCATCTCATGAAATCAAATCTTCGCTGTTGCGAGATATTTTTTCATCTCTTCGGCAGGTACCATCCCACCGCCGGTAGCCCAAACCAGATGGGTTGCATTCTGCATTTTCTCAGCACTAAAATGGTTATTACTTAAATAGTCAGAACACTGACTTACCCGCGCTGCACCCGGCATTCCAGCCAGTGCCGAAGGCTCCAACTGAATACCTTCATCGCGATTTAGCAAGCCGAGCAGATCGTACATCTCAGCATCACTTAAGGTATAGAAACCGTCCAGTAAATGCTCCATCGCACGGCCAACAAACCCTGATGCCCGCCCTACCGCCAAACCATCGGCGGCGGTGATGTTGTCGATACCGATATCCTGCACGGAAATACCATCGTGCAGGCCGGTGTACACCCCCAACAACATGCAAGGTGAATGGGTTGGTTCGGCAAAAATACAGTGCACATGGTCACCAAACGCTAGCTTCAGGCCGAAAGCAACACCACCGGGGCTGCCACCAACCCCGCAAGGCAGATAAACGAACAGCGGGTGGTTTTCATCAACCACAATCTGCTGCTCGGCAAACTGTTTTTTCAGCCGACTGCCTGCCACCGAGTAGCCAAGAAAGAGTGTTGGCGAGTTCTCATCGTCGATAAAGAAGCAATTCGGATCAGATTCTGCCTCTTTGCGCCCTTGTGCCACCGCCACGCCGTAATCCTGTGCATACTCAACCACATTTACGCCGTGTTCACGCAGTTTACGTTTTTTCCATTCACGCGCATCGGCAGACATATGCACACTGACACTGAACCCCAGCTTGGCACTCATGATGCCAATCGACATCCCCAGATTACCGGTAGACCCCACCGCGATACTGTACTGGCTGAAAAATTGGCGGAAATCATCTGAGAACAGTTTGCTGTAATCATCGGTTTCGGCCAATAGCCCAGCCTGTAGCGCCAATTTTTCAGCATGGGTTAACACTTCATAGATGCCGCCACGCGCTTTAATCGAACCAGAAATCGGCAGGTGGCTATCTTTTTTTAATAACAGTCGACCGCTAATTTCAACGCCGTATCGCTGTTGCAACGTCTCTTTCATGGTGGGAATCGCCACGATATCAGATTCAATAATACCGTGAGTCTTTTGTGTTTCAGGGAATGCCTGACACAGATAGGGCGCAAAACGTTGCAGCCGTGCCTCGGCATCCGCCACATCCCACGGCGTTAATCCGACATACGGCAATCCCTCTGCCAATATGGTCGATAACGGGTTAAACCAAGTGACCTCCTCTAAATTGATAAGCTTTTTGACCAAAGGAAAGTCGGTAATCAATTTATCAATTTCAGTGTGTTTCATAGCATGTCTCTTTTCGGTCATATGATGTAAGAAAGTAGGAAGGTAGTACCTAATGCGATCACCGAGGCGATAAAAGTCGCGGTGGTGTAATATTTAAATGTCTCATTAAGGGTGGCACCGCAGTATTGCTTTACCAACCAGAATAGCGAGTCAGTGACGATGGTGAAACCAATGGCACCAGAGCCAATCGCCAAGGTGATAATTTCCGGGCTGACATTGGGATACATCGGTAATATCGGTGCCACTATCGCCGTCGCCCCCATCATTGCTACCGTAGCCGAGCCAACCGCCGCATGCAGAATCAATGCCACCAACCAGGCCAGTAGAATCGGGTGCATATCCAGATTAGATAAAATCACCGCCAGCGTATCTGCCAAACCACTGGCTTTTAATATGCCGTTAAATGCCCCACCGGCACCGATAATCAACAGGATATTAGCAATCGAGGAGAAACTATCTTCGGTTTTAGCCAGCAGCGTACTCATACCTATATTTTGGCGAATGCCCAGCATGTAGTAGGCCACAAATGCGGCAATAAACATGGCGGTAATGGGGTTACCGATAAACGATAATACTGAATATAGCGGAGTGCCTTTTTCCATATTCAGTTCTGCGGCGGTTTTCGCCAACATCAGAATAATGGGCAGTAACACGGTAAATAGGGTTGCACCCAAAGATGGCAATTCATCTTCATTGCGCACTTTAATTTCAGAGAACGCTTGCGGTACCGCTTTAAAGGGCAGTCGATTACCCACTAGCCGCAAGAATAACGGCCCACCAATTAATGATGCTGACAGCCCAACCACCAGCCCGTAGACAATCACAGTGCCAATGTCAGCCCCTAAGGCATTGGTGACATACATGGCTGCCGGATGCGGTGGCACCACACAGTGAACGGCCATTAGCGCCGTACACAACGGGATTGCCAGTTTTAATAGCGAGGTATTGGTCTTTTTTGCGATGGAAAAAGCCAGTGGAATCAATAACACCACCCCCACTTCAACAAATAGCGTAATGCCACAGATCAATCCAACTAACACCATCGTGACATCAGGTGATAGCCAGCGGCAACGTTGTAAGGTGATACCGATGCGCTCTGCCGCACCAGAAATCTCCATCATTTTGCCTAAAATGGTGCCCAGCCCGATCACTGCGGCTAAAAAGCCCAGCGTCCCGCCAATCCCACTTTCAATGGAGTTAACCATCTCAATGGGATTCATGCCCATTAATAGCCCGACATAAAAACTGGCTAATAATAGCGCCAGAAAAGGATGTATTTTCAGTTTTACAATGGTGAAGATGATAATAATGATACTTGATAATAACGTACCCACTACCCATATTTGTGAGTCCATAGCCAACCTCATCTAATAATAAGTTCTATCACTATTGAATAAGAATTAGCCGGGGCTGACAAATGATGAAAACCAAGCTTAAGATGAACTGGATTGACCCAAACATGTAATATTGGTCAAAGTTTTATGATTTATTCAGGTTTGCATCACATTAGATAACCCTAAATGTCTGCTCCAGCAATAAATACGGTATGCTATTTAGTCAAAAATGATTGTCTGAGCCGCCGCCATGTACCCGGAAAAAAGCTATATCACTCGTAATAAGCTGCTTAATGGTTATCAGCTATCCAAACTCTATACCTTTGAAATTGCCGCGCGGCACAGCTCATTTGCGCTGGCGGCTGATGAGTTATCCATCAGCCCCAGTGCCGTTAGCCACCGGATCAATAGTTTGGAAGAGGAGTTAGGGTTCAAACTGTTCCAGCGTTTTCATCGTAAAGTGGAGCTAACCGGCGAGGGAGAACGTGTCTTTTGGGTGCTTAAATCGTCGCTGGAGTACCTGAATCAGGAAATTTTGGAGATAAAAAATCAGGAGTTGTCCGGTACATTAACCGTCTATTCCCGGCCATCCATCGCCCAATGTTGGCTGGTACCGAAATTGGCGGACTTTGCCCATCGCTATCCTGCCATTAGCCTGAATATTCTGACCGGTAATGAGAATGTTAACTTTCAGGGCGGCGGCATTGATTTAGCGATTTATTTCGATGATAAAACGCCGGAGAAACTGTCATATCAGCACCTGATGGATGAATCAATGGTCCCCGTATGCAGCCCGGAATATGCGGAAAAACATCAGTTACACGGCAATCTGATCAATCTGCGGCAGTGCACCTTACTGCACGATCGGCAAGCCTGGAGCTATGACTCCGATCGCAGTGAGTGGAATAGCTGGAGTCAGCAAATCGGTTTTGATCTTGATCCTACCCAGCGCAGCATGGGGTTTGATCGCTCCGATTTAGCGATTATCGCAGCCATAAATCACGTTGGGGTGGCGATGGGCCGTAAAAAGCTGGTCAACAAACGGTTGGAAAACCAAGAGTTGATTATGCCGTTCCCCGACATGGAAGTCAGATGTGAACAACGCTATTACATTTCAACATTATCCGACCGGCAATGGCCAAAGATTAACGCGTTTATTCAGTGGCTTAAGAAGATGGCTGATGAGTCCTAAGGTACAGGCGCTCCCTCACAGAAGCGCCTGAGGCTATTACGACATCTCGGCGGCTTTTTGCGCCAAATCACGGCTATAGTGGCGGCTGGCATCTACCAGCATATGGGTATAGGCGGTTTTTTCGCAGTCAGTGGTCAAATCCTCAGTGTTCAGTGTTTCCAGAATCCGGCCATGTTGCATCACCGCGACCCGATGACAAAGGTGAGCAATGACCCCCAAATCATGAGTTACCATCAGATAGGTTAGCTTCTCCCGCTGTTGCAACTCAGCCAGCAGATTAAGGATCTCTGCCTGCACCGACACATCCAGAGCCGAGGTCGGTTCATCCAGCAGCAATACCCGCGGCTCGAGAATCAATGCCCGCGCAATGGCGACGCGCTGGCGCTGCCCACCCGAGAGCTGATGGGGATAGCGCTGGCGAAACTGCCGGTTGAGGCCCACTTTATCTAAAATAGTGTCGATCCGTTGGTCGCGATCACCAATGCCATGGATAATCAGTGGCTCAGACAAAATGTATTCGATGGTATGACGCGGGTGCAGCGAACCATAGGGATCCTGAAACACCATCTGAACATGGCGGCAGCGCTCACGCTCAATCCGGTGTGCCAGGGGGATCTGATTCAAGGTTAGCTGACCGCTCCAATGGTTAAACAGCCCCGCCAGGCATTTCAGCACTGTGGTTTTACCCGAACCGGACTCCCCAACCAAGCCAAAAATCTCACCGTTATTCACCGTCAGATTAACATCAAACAGCACCTGATTCTGCTGGCTGCCTTCACCAAAAATAAGGTTAAGGTTATTGATTTCAATCATCGCATTTGCAGACATAACAGGCTCCTTAACCATTCATCCAGGCCGGATCACGCACCATAACCGGCAAGCGATCACGGCGGTTGCCGATATCCGGTAATGCATTTAGCAAACCACGGGTATAGGGGTGTTGCGCCTGATCAAGGTCACAGGCCGCGATCGACTCCACGACCCGGCCGGCATACATCACCAGCACCCGATCGCAGAAACTACGCACCAGATTGATATCATGACTAATAAAGATCAGCCCCAAGCCACGCTCTTGCACCAAATCATCCAGCATCGCCAATACCTGCAAACGCACCGAGACATCCAGTGCCGAGGTTGGCTCATCGGCGATCACCATTTCCGGCCCGGTTATCAGCATCATCGCTATCATGATGCGCTGCCCCTGCCCGCCGGATACCTCGTGCGGATAGAGGTGATACACCCTTTGTGGCTGGCGGATACGCACCACATCAAACATCGCCAATACGCGCTCGCGCGCTTCCTGTCGCGAGACTTTATGGTGCGCCAGATAGGCTTCTGCCACCTGATCACCCACGCACACCACCGGATTGAGCGAGTATTTTGGGTCCTGCATAATCATCGACATACGTTTACCACGCACTTCACGCATGTGGGCTTCACTGGCGTTCAGCAAATCCACTTCGGCAAAGCGCAACCTATTAGCGTGGATCTGCGCGCTGGCCGGATGCAGCTTGAGCAGCGCCCTGCCAACCGTTGATTTACCCGAACCAGACTCACCGACAATCGCCAGTTTCTCCTTACCAAGGGAAAACGAAACACCACGCACCGCGTCGGTCACCTGTTTGCCATTGACGAAGCTAACCCGCAGGTCATCCACTTCCAGCAAAGGCACTGATTTATTCTGTTCTGGGGTCAAGAATGTCACGTAGGCCATCTCCTAGGAAGTTGAATGCCAGGCTGTTCAGCAGAATCGCCAGACCAGGAATTGTCACCAGCCACCAGCACTCCATCATGTAACGGCGGCCACTGGAGATCATCGCTCCCCACTCAGGGTCCGGTGGCTGAGCACCCAAACCAAGGAAGCCCAGACCAGCAGCAGTCAGAATGATACCGGCCATATTCATGGTGATACGGATGATTACCGACGGCAGGCACAGTGGCACAATGTGACGCAGCAAGATCCGCAGTGGCGACGCGCCCTGCAATTTCACCGCAGAAACAAAGTCCGCATTACGCAAAGAGAGGGTTTCCGCCCTTGCCAGACGGGCAATCGGCGGCCATGCCGTCAGGGTAATAGCAATAACCACATGCTCCAGACCGGGGCCTAATGCCGCGACAAAAGCCAGCGCCAGCACCAGGCTCGGGAATGAGATGAAAATATCGGTAATACGCATCAGGATACTGTCGACTTTACCGCCGAAGTAACCCGCCACCACCCCCAGTAACAGGCCGATTGGCCCAACAGTCACTGACACCAGCGCCACGATATACAGCGTGGTACGGGCACCATAAATCAACCGACTGTACTGATCACGGCCAAACTCATCGGTGCCAAACCAGTGTTGGCTACCGGGTGCCTGTAGTGAGTTATTGAGATCTTGCGCCAATGGATCATGGGTCGCCAGCCACGGAGCCAAGAATGCCACCACTAACAGCAAACCGATGATAGCGACACCAATAGCCGTCAGCGGGTTGCCCATTAACAAACGGAAGAAATTAACTACCCGCCGTAGCCCGCGCTTCCATCCCTGAGGTTTCATCTCAGGGCGCGCTACGACATTATCGGGTTCGGAGGAAAGCATCATTGATTCGTCCTCGGGTCGAAGATCTGATACAGCATGTCAGACAGTAAATTCAGTGAAACAAAGATCAGCCCCACCAGTAATACACAGCCCATCACCGCATTCATGTCACCCAATAACAGACTGCCCGTCAGATAAGAGCCAAAACCGGGCCATGAAAAGACGGTTTCGATCAAGACTGCGCCTTCCAGTAATGAGCCGTAGGCCAGTGCCACCACGGTCAGCAATTGCACCAGAATATTGCGGAATGCATGGCCCCACAGCACCTGAAACTCTGACAATCCTTTCACTTTGGCGGTAATGATGTATTCCTGTGACAACTGCGCCAGCATAAAACTGCGGGTCATACGGCTGATATAGGCCAGCGAGTGGAAACCGAGAATGGTAGCGGGCAGCACCAGATGGTTTGCCGCGCTGCGAAACACCTCCCACTCCCCCGCCAGCGCCGAATCAATCAACAATAAGCCGGTGCGGCGATCAACTAAACCGTCGTAGGCCATATCTACCCGCCCTGCCCCCCCCACCCAGTTTAGCCAGGCGTAGAACACCAACAGGCCCATCATGCCCACCCAGAAAATCGGAGTTGAGTAACCCGCCAGACTGATAAACCGCACCACATAGTCGGCAAACTTGCCGCGACGTGCTGCCGCCATGACCCCCAGCGGGATACCGAGACCAGCCCCGACCAGAATCGCCATGGTTGCC
Source organism: Yersinia sp. 1252 StPb PI (assembly GCF_048593885.1). NCBI lineage: Bacteria > Pseudomonadati > Pseudomonadota > Gammaproteobacteria > Enterobacterales > Yersiniaceae > Yersinia > Yersinia sp. 1252 StPb PI. The sequence goes on from NZ_JAZGQE010000059.1 coordinate 7,960, forward strand.
AGCTCAATGGTGGCCGGGAAGACCCGGATAATGTCATCCACTACCGGACGGCCGGTGAGTAAGGCATTGCCCAAATCACCGTGGATCAGTGAGTTAAAATAGATAAAGAACTGTGACCATAGCGGTTTATCCAGCCCCAATTGCAGGTAGACCTGCTGATAGGTACTTTGATCCGCATCCTGACCCACAATCGCCAGTACCGGATCAATCGGCATCACCCGACCAATAATAAAAGTAAGAATCAATAAACCGAATAAGGTCACGGCCACCTGCAAAAAGCGCTTCGATAAACGCCGTACGATCCCGTGTGGCGCCATCCAATCTGAAACATTCATGCTATCTCCCCCAACATGCAACGGTTTAACGCTGCTTATACACCTGCAACAGGCGGGTTGTGGTCGACGGATGTGGTACATAATCCATCACGTCTTTACGCACGACGACCGAATCAACCATTTGGGAAATCGGCAAAATGGCTGGGAATAGCGCGTCATAACGCTGCTGAACTTCAATGTACATCTGCTTCTGTTTAGCCGGATCTTTCTCGATTAACGCGTTGTCGATCAGCGAGTTGAGTTGTTGATCATAGAATGAAGTGCGCCAACCCTGGAAGTTGGTCAGTTTGGCGGCATCGCTGTTATCGGGGTTATAGGCAATGGAACGCAAACTGGAGTGCGGGTGCGGATCGACACCACCACCACCACGGCCCACCAGCATATCGAACTGACGATCACGCATTGCGCCATACACCTGATTACCGGTGCCCGTCAGAATTTTGGCCTGAATCCCTGCCTGTGCCAGTGTCGATTGAACCGAGGTGGCGACATTAATAAACGGCGGATCAGACAATACCCGCAGGGTGGTGGTGAAACCGTCGGGATAGCCGGCTTCTGCTAACAATGCTTTAGCTCTAGCCACATCCAACTTGTAGCCGGGATCCGGTAGCGTGACATCCATACCCTTCTGGATTGGCCGCTGATGGAAGATGCCATAACCCGGCATAATCGTTTTATTAATACCATCATAATCAACCAGGTAGCGCACCGCTTCCCGTACTTTAGGGTTAGCGAAATGCGGCTCTTTCAGGCTCATCGCGACATAATAAATAGTGCCGCGCTGGACCTCATCAACCTGGATTTGCGGGTTACTTTTCAGTGCATTGATATCCGGTACCGACATCCCGCTGGCGATATCAATATCGCCCTTTTCAATCATTAAGCGCAGCGCCTGCGACTCAGTCATGTGGCGGAATATCACCCGCTTCATTTTGGCGTCACCTTGCCAGTAATTATCTACCCGGCTGATACGTAACACATCTTTTGCCTGCCAAACATCCAGTTTGAATGGGCCGGAGCCAGCTTCATTGGTGGTCAGCCAGCCATTACCCCAGTCACCGTTTTTCTCATGCTGCATGACGGTGGCGCGATCAAGGATCGATCCACTGCCTAAGGTACCTAATGAATAAATTACCAGCTTGGGATCGGTGGGTTTCGGTAACTCAATTTCGACCGTCAGTGGATCTTTGGCGCGGATCAATTGCTCCACGTTATCGGCGGTAAAACCGTAGGATTTCCAGGTGGTGGCCTGTGCCAGATTCAGATGCATCAAGCGGTTCATCGACCAGGCAAAATCTGCCGCCGTCACGGGATTGCCGGAGTGAAACTTCATACCCTCACGCAATGTAAAGGTGATCAACTTGCCGTCGTCACTGATTTTCCACTCGGTGGCAGCGCCGGGCAGTACCTTACTGGGAGTGTGTGGATCCAGTTCCACCAAAGAGTCGTACAGGTTAACAATGATAGCGACAGCATCATTGCCGGTCATGGCTGCCGGATCGAGCGACAGCAGGTTATTCATATTCATGCCAACAATCAGTTGGTCATCGGGTGTTTTAGCGACACTGACGCCGGTCGACGTCAGGGTGATCAGTAGGGTAAGGAGGAGTGTTCTTACTATTATTATCGCGTTCATGGACCATCTCCGGTAAGAAAAGGCTAGATCTGAATGCTTGTTTTTATAGGTCGATACAATAGAGTTATCCCCAAAGTGATTGGAGTCGCAGGTAGGCAGCTCGCACTGCCGCGGCTTCAAGCACTAAGGGTATTGGCGGCGATATAATCGAAATTAATATCTTCGCCCAAGCCTGCTCTCGTCGGCAGAGAGACATAGCCATCACTGTCCATCGGGTCAATGATGCTGTTGAGATACGCGGCAGGCTCGTCATAATCCAGGAATGGATGCAACAACCCACGCTCATACCAACGACAGTTACGGATTGCACCGACTACCGCCAGATTCGGCGCACCATTGCCGTGGATTTCACAATCCATGCCGAACGATTCCGCCAGATGAGCCACTTTCAGACAAGGTGTGATACCGCCCACGCCTTGGACGCCAGCGCGTAAAATATCGCAGGCACCGGCCTTCACCCAATCAGCACGGCTAAAGTATTTACCGGCCAGACTTTCAGGTCCGATAATGTCAATTTGCAGGTTTTCCCGCAGCCAGCAGTAAGAGGCCATGCTCTGCTCTTCCATCGGCTCTTCGAACCAACTGAAATTAAGTTTTTGCAGTTCGCGACCAATATAGAGAGCATCACTGCGGCTGTACCAATGGTAGCCATCCAGCATCAGAGCAATATCCGGGCCGACGGCTTCACGCACCGCCGCACAAGCACGAACATCCATCTGCGGACTTGGCGCAAAAGAGACTGGCGGCATCCAGGTATGCAGCTTAATCCCCTTATAGCCACGGGCGACCAGTTGCTCGGCAAAACGCGCATACTCATCCGGGGTCGACAATCCATCAGCTAACTCATCACCACACATGGTGCTACCGTAAGCCAATACTTTGTCGCGATATCCGCCCAGCAATTTATAGACTGGCTGACCCAGTTTGCGCCCCAACAAATCCCAAATGGCTTGCTCGGCAATGGCCAGCGCCCGGTCGGTTAACTGATTGGCACTGCCGCGCTGCCAATGCACCAGATCATTCCATAACCGTTCGCGGTCAAACGGGTTTTGCCCAATCAGAACTTTTTTAAAGAAGCTATTGACGATGTGCGGGCGAATCACTTCCGGTGGTGCAAATGCATAACCGCAATCACCTTCGTCAGTGGTCAGCGTCAGCATGGCCATTTTGGCTAAGGACTCTGCGCCTGGATGCGAATGCCCTGCGGTATCAGAAACACGTCGGGTCGGATAAGAAAAAACGGTTACATCTACTGATATTATTTTCACCTGATTACCTGCCTTTATAATTCATTGAGTCTCTGGTCAGTTAACGCAGTAAACCCCTATTTTTTATGATGATTTAACTCACTTAAAATAATAAAACATCGGATCTATTTAAATGGAATGTCATTTCACCTTACCAGTATTGAAGATAACCCTGCATTAGTCATTAGGAGATTGGCTGCAAAATTGGCAATAAAGACGTGTTTTTTTAGGCAACTGCACAAATTATTGTGAGCAGCATCACGATGACGGGTCGGGAAAGGCCGATAGGGGGATATATTCCGCGTCAATAACGAGTATTCCCCCCCGCAATACCGGCTGGATGTTGAGGGGCTATTATCCATTTGGTAACGGATATCTTCGCCATGAATAGCCAATAGCCCAAACTAAATTGAATTCGCCGATAGTGATAAGAATAATCTTGTAAGTTACTGGTAAAAAATGAGTTTATGATAAAAGATATTGCTTAAAAATAAGGCCTCAGGCTATGCTCATCCCACTTATAACTAAATGTAACAGAGCGTTATACCCAAAGAAGTTGTAGTTGCAGGTGAGCGGTAGATGAAGGGAAAATCGGTTATGAACTGATTTGAACAGCATGTATGCCATGCCCGTAGGGTGAATCTCAAAAGGCTCATTAATCCAGTTCAACTTACGTCAGTAAGCCATTCGGGTGAGTGAACGTCGCTAATACACCTATAACTACAAGTAAAGGGGTATACAGGGGAAGTTAGCATGGATCGTCGTACACTTTTAAAATCATCCGGTCTATTACTGGGCGGATTAACACTGGGTAACTTTATTTCAACGGCGCAGGCCAAAAGCTCTAAGATAAACGCACAACCGCTGCTCCCTACTGAACAGCAGCCACTGCTGTTGAATTTTAATGAAAACTCGTTAGGAATGTCACCCAAAGCGCATCAGGCGATTATCGCCGCGTTGCCGACTGCATTTCGCTACCCCGATGCTGCCCGCGAACAATTGATTGCTAATATCGCCACACAATATCAACTCAAAACTGAGAATATCTCGCTGGGGAATGGCTCATCAGAGACGATTCAGGCAGTCATTCAAGCGGTTATCCGCCAGGCTGAACTTGCGAATACACCAATCCAGCTCGTGGTGCCGGACCCTACATTTAACTACGCCGAACTCTATGCCAAGCCTTTTGGCATTCCCATTGAGAAAGTCGTTTTGACCAAAGAAATGGCATTTGACCTGCCTGTAATGCAGCAGAAAGTCGCCAGCTTCAAAGGGCGTTCAATCGTCTATCTGTGTAATCCGAATAACCCTACCGCGACCATTACCCCGGCAAACCTTATTGAAGCCTGGATTAAAAATGCCTCACCGGAAACCTTGTTTATCATCGACGAGGCTTATGCCGAGTTTGTCAGCGATCCTGCATTTCGCAGTGCTATCGGGCTGGTTCAAGCCGGCCAAAAAAATCTGTTGGTTACTCGGACATTCTCCAAAATTTACGCGCTAGCGGGCCTTCGGGTAGGTTATGGTATCGCGCATCCAGAACTGATAGCCGCGGTGGAAAACTTTGTTTCGCTGGATAACACCAATACCGCCGGCGCAGCGGCGGCTTTAGCCTCGTTGCAAGACAAAGCCTTTGTACAATACAGCCGCCAGTCAGCCGATCAGGCGCGTCGAATTGTTACTCAGACCCTGGACGAACTGAAATTATCCTATGTTCCGTCGCAGGCGAACTTTGTTTTTCATCAGGTGAACGGGGATGTGAAAACCTATCAAAACCGCATGAAACAATATCACGTGTTTGTCGGGCGTGAATTTCCCCCCGCGGTGGGTTGGAACCGCCTCACGTTAGGGACGCCGGAAGAGATGATGGCCTTTGTCTCGGTACTAAAAATGTTCCGCACCAAGGGTTGGGTGTAACCGCCGTTATCCTGTGTCGACTTACGATATGTCGACCTACGATATAAAGGGGGGCTGGCCCCCCGATTACCCGACAAATACGTGGATAACAACACCGCGAAAAGTGGGATTTTGCCCGCCATCCATACGAAATTCAGGATGGGATCAGGCCAAGTGCATTTGAACAGGCAACCTGAATTAGGCGGTCAATCCGCCGTCCAATACCAGTGTTTGCCCGGTCATATAGCGGCTGTCATTGCCTATCATAAAAGCACTGACACGGGCGACTTCTTGCGCATCACCTAAACGCCGTAGTGGTATCTGTTTACGCAAGCCTTTTAAGGCATCGGCAGGCATCGCGCGCGTCATATCGCTGTCGATTATCCCCGGCAGCAGGCAATTAACCCGGATACCAAAACGTCCCATCTCCAGCGCCAATGAGCGGCCAAGGCCAATCATTGCGGCTTTACTGGCACCATATGCGCTCTGCCCGATATTGCCTTTGCTAGCGGTTACCGACGACATCAGCAAAACTGCGCCCTCGCCCTGCATGATCATCGGCGGCAATAGGTGCTTATTCCAATAGAAGATAGCGTTCAAATTGGTGTTCATCACATTGCGCCAGTTATCGCCATTTTGCTGAATATGCAGGCCATCACCAGTAATACCCGCATTATGGATTACCGCGCCGGGCGCACCATACTTCGCCAGCAGTTGTGGCGCGAGGTGGTCGACATCCGCTTCGTCGCTACCATCACAACGATAGTGGGTTACCCAGCCGGGCAGGCCCGCACAGCTTGCTATCACATCGTGACTCTGTTGCTCACCACTGCGCCAGGTAAAGACCACATTCCACTCTTTGGCCAGTTCTTCGACCAAAGCACGGCCAATACCACGACTGCCACCGGTAATTAATACCCATTGCCTACTCATAATATTATTTCTTCTGTTCTGCCAACTTCTGGCAAAGCTCGCCTAAAGTCATATCTGGATTTTCCATAAACATTTCCGCATTCAGCGTCGCCCCGAATTCGCGCTTTGCCAGCACCATCAGTTCGACATAATCAAGGCTGTCGAGTTTTAGCTGATGCAGCGGCATATCCGGTGACAATGCCGACATTTCCAGATCTTTGGCGTCAGATAACATTTCACAAACGGTGTCATAGACGTGTTGATACTTTTCCATGGTCTTATCCTTATTTAGTGCGCGGCTAATGGCCACGTTTTTAATGTTACAGCGGTGGTAATTAATGCCCCAGCATCTAAGCGGGCCTGAATAGCGGCGCGCAATACCCACCCATCATCGGCATTACCGACAATAAGTGTTGGCTCGATGCTGTAGCGCAATGCGCCACGGACAAATAAATTTGGGTTATTGACGCCCATAAATTCAGCACTGAAATGCACGTCATGGTGAGTCTGGATGACTGGCACATGCTTAAAGACATCAATCAAGGTGTCAGCCTGAATGCCCGGTAACACCTGTTTAGCGGTGGCCAGTGTTTGTGGGGCGGCGACTAATAATTTAAACAGCAATGCATCGAAAAACCCCCAACATTCAGATGGTTGCGTGGCATCTCCTGGATACTGTTGACTTAACTGATGAAGGTTATCCGCCGAGAGGACCGACCAATGCTCGCTTTCTGACAATACCAACGCCGGTGCGCTGCGCAATTTGCTGTTAAAACAGTTTTCGCCGCTGCCAATATCCACCAGATTGCCACTGGCTTGCCCTGCCCCTTGCTCGAGTTGCAGGTAGTAGGGGGTGTTGCACAGAACCGGCTGACGTAAACGGGTGTTAAAACGCAGAAAATCCGTTGCAGGCAAGCAGGGTAATAACCCAGCACTGAGCTGATATTTGATATCTAACATCGCACGCATACCATGTACGGTAAGTGCCTGTTGGCCGAACCGTTGTGCATGTTGCAGATCAAAATGGATCGGATTGTAATCGCCGGAAAACGCAGCCCAACGCTGTGCATCACTGAGGGTGTAGTTGAATATCATGCTCAATCCAGCCCGATAACCAAGGCGGCATTGGCGCCACCAAAACCGAAACTCAGGTTTAGGGTATTGCGCAGTACTTTAGGTCGATGCCCCTCGCTGATGTAATCAAGATCGCACTGTGGATCAGCATTTTTCAAATTACAGGTGGCGGGCATTATCTGATGCTCAAGCGCTTGAAGACAGATAATGGATTCAAAACTGCCCGCCGCCGCAATCAGATGGCCGGAATAAGATTTGGTGCTGGACAGTGGCGTGGTATAAGCCGCATCGCCAAAGGCCTGTTTAATGGCCTGAGTCTCATTGAGATCGTTAAGCTGGGTCGAGGTACCGTGCAAGTTCACATAATCAATCTCATCAGCACTCAAACCGGCCTGTTGCAAGGCGTGACGGATAGTCTTCACCCGCGCCACCCGATCTTCCGCCGGTGCGGTGAAATCAAATGCATCAGAGTAGTTACCGTAACCTTTGATCTCACCGAGGATGGTCGCACCGCGTGCAATCGCACCTTCTCGTTCTTCCAGGCACAGTACCGCCGCACCTTCAGACAGCACAAAGCCGTTGCGATCCAAACTAAACGGGCAACTGGCTTTGGTGATATCGTCTTGCTCGCGCGCCAGTGCACCCAGAATATCGATATTCCATACTGCGGCATCGCTGCGCAATGATTCACCCGCCCCTGCCAGCATCATTGACGCCCGACCACTACGGATAATTTCAAATGCATCACCGATGGCTATGGTCCCGGTAGCGCAGGCAGCAATCGGGGAGTTCTGATAGCCGCGTAACCCCCAGTACAGGCTGCACGCCGCAGTGCCCGCATTAGGCATTGAGAGGAAGCAGCCAAAAGGCGTACCCAGCCCGGTTGCCAGATAACCTTCATAGTTATCATGTGTTTCATCCTGCCCCGCCCAACCGCTACCAATGATGGTTCCGCAGTCCAACAAGTCATAATGAGCCTCGGGAGATTGCTCGGCGAAGGCCATCCCCATCGCCTCTTTCGCTGCCGCCAGTACCAAACGGGCATAACGCGGTAGGCGGCGGCGGATAGCCGCAGGCACTGATTTCAGATTCGGCTCAGCATCAAGCAAACCAAAAAAGCGCGACTTGATACCCTGCTCAGATTTATCGTAATAACGATAACCCAATTGATAGTCCATAATCGCCGCCCAGCTCTGCTGTGCCGTCATGCCCATCGGGGTCACGCTGCCATAGCCGGTTACCACCACGCGGCGCTGTTTATTTGTATTTGTCATGATTTAATTCCTTTACTTTCCCTGCTGTTATCAACACCACCCCCTAGTGCCAACCACAGTTTCATGGTGGCATTTAGGTAGTTATATTGAAGTTCGAGCAAATTGGTTTCACTGGTCAGCAGGGCATCCTGCGCATCCAGTAAGGTCTGAAATGAGACGGCACCGGCTTGATATTGGCTGTTGGTCAGGATTAGCCGACGTTGGCTGAGTTGCAAGTTTTGCCACTGATTCTGTTTTTGTTGCTGATAGCTCAGCCGTGCCGTCATCGCGTCATCGACATCTTTCAAGGCGCTATAAACCTTGCTGCGAAAATCAACGGCCGCCAATTTCACTTCCAGCTTTGACTGCTCGATGGTGAGCTGCACAGTGTTCCACTGGAGGAAAGGCAGTGCGCTGTTGACACTGAGTGTCCGGCTCGGGTTGCTAAACCATTGTGAAAACACCGCGCTGCCGGCATCTAAACTCGCTCCTAGCGAAAGGGTCGGGTAGAAATTCAGCTTGGCAACATCAGATCCGGCCAAGGCTGCACGCAAGCGCCATTCGGCAGCCTGCACATCAGGCCGTTGAGCAATCACCTGTAACGGTAAACTTTCCGCTATCGCAACTTGCTGTTGTAAATCCAATGACTTGCGTTCGGCCTGACGATAATCAGGCGCGCGGTTAAACAGCAGTGCCATGGCATTACGTGCAGCTTCCCGCAGTTGTTCGAGATTTTGATACTGATTTTGTCTATCCAGCAGGGCTTGTTGTGCCTGCAATAGTTCAATTTCACTGGCATCCCCCGCCGCCAGACGCGAGCGCACAATGTTGAGCGTATCTTGCGAAATAGCCAACGCCGCCTGTTGGTAGCCCAACTGCTGGTTAAATTTAGCAATCTGCCAATAGATATCCGCAGTGGTCCCAATCAGTGACAGCGCAGTTTCTTGTCGATCCTGTTCGGTCGCATTGACCAGCCAGGCAGATTGCTCACGGGCGCGGGCCAGTTTGCCCCACAAATCCAGCTCGTAACTCAGACCAAGCGAGGTGCTATAGCTTTCTCGCGGCTGGGTATTTTCATTCAGCGAACGGGTATTACTGCCCGCACCGGTCATGGTGATATCCGGTGTCAAATTGGTATTGGTCAGCCCTGCCGTCAGGCGCGCCTGCTGTAATTTCAGGCCAGCAGCAGCTAAGTCATTATTACTGACCAACATGCGACTGATGCTGTCAGACAGTTGTGGATCATCGAAATTTTCCCACCAGTGCACACTGTGATGCAGGTAACCCCCGCCGGTATCTTTAACCCGCCACTCCTCGGGAACCGACAGCATGGGGCGCTGATAATCGCTTTTCAGTAATGAACCGCAGCCGGTTAACAGCAGCATGATAAGTCCTACATTAATCAGTCTGCTCATTCTCGTGCCAGTGCCTCGGTTGGGTGCAAACGGGCGGCATTGCGCGCCGGGAAAAAACCAAACCCTAGCCCGATAAGCGCAGAGAAACTGCACGCCAGCACTAACGGCGGCCAGGTGAAAATTAGGGTAAATTCTTGGGTAACCCACGAGAAAATCACCCCCGCCAGTGCCGAACCGATAATCCCAATCAAGCCGCCGAGAGTACAGATAACCACCGCCTCAATCAGAAACTGGATCATGATGTCGCTGGGGCGAGCACCAACTGACAAGCGAATACCAATTTCATGGGTCCGTTCAGTCACCGACACCAGCATAATATTCATCACCCCGACCCCACCCACCAGCAACGAAATCGCGGCAATGGAGGTGATTAACAATGTCATCGAATCAGAGGTTTTCTGAATCGCTTTGCTCATCTGGTCATTGCTCAGAATGAAAAAGTCCCGCTGGCCGTGGGCCATATCCAGCAGCGTTTCAACCTCGCGCTGCACCTCATTCAGGTTGTAACCCTCACGTACCCGCACGGTGATTGATTCGAGTGGAATATCACCTGAAATGCGCTCGGTGAGTGAGGTATAAGGCATCCAGGCGGCCAATAACCCGCCAAATGACGAACCATTACGCTTGGCGACCCCGATCACCCGCAGAGGAATACCATCGAGTTGAACAATTTCGCCAATCGGATTTTCCCCGACAGCAAACAGGGTGTCACTGAGCTCAGGTTGCAAGATAACCACCGGCTCACGCGCATTGACGTGGTGCTGGGTAAAACCATCGCCCACAGTAAAACTCAGCCCTTTTACTTGAAAGAAACCGTTACTGACCCCAGAGAGCGAAATCATCACTTGTTTGTCGCCACGCACCGCAGCAACCATCTTGCTCACCACCGGTGACAAGCTATCGACATAGGGTTGTTGGCTAAGTAATGCCACATCTGCCTGCGTGAGTGCGCGCTCAAAATCAGGGCGCGGTTTATCCCAGCCCAATCCGGGACGAATATCCAGATTACTGGTACCCAGTTGACTGATTTCACTTAGAATTTCTTGACGCGCACCTTCGCCCACCGCCATGGAAGAGACCACCGATGAGATGCCGATAATGATGCCCAACATCGATAAGAAAGCACGGATGCGATGCCCGAGCAGTGAGCGCCAGGCCATTTTGATAGCTTCCCTGACACTCAACCACCAGTGTGGCCGACCCGTTGCCAGTGTGGCGGGTAACGCGGCGTGAACAGCCTCTGTCTCAGATGCCTCATTATGGCGATCAGCAATGATTTCACCGTCGCTTATCTCAATAATGCGCTGGGCCTGATTAGCGATATTACGATCATGGGTCACGATAATAATGGTGTGGCCGGACTGATGCAGGCCATGCAATATTCCCATCAACTCTTGCCCACTGGCTTTGTCGAGCGCACCGGTCGGCTCATCGGCCAAAATAATACCGGCACCATTCATCAGAGCGCGGGCAATACTGACACGCTGCTGTTGCCCGCCCGAGAGCTGTGCTGGTTTGTGTAACAGATGCTGACCAAGACCTAAGCGGCGCAATAAATAGGTCGCACGCTCCTGACGCTCAGCAGATGGCATAGCAGTGTAAAGTGCCGGAATGACCACATTCTCCGTTGCCGTCAGATATGGCATCAGGTGGTAGCGCTGAAAAATAAAACCGATGTACTGGCTTCTTAATTGCGCCAGTTGCTCACTGCTGGCCTGCCGGGTAGAGATGTTATGAATCGACATCTCCCCCTGTGTTGGCTTATCAAGACAACCAATGATATTCATTAGCGTCGATTTACCTGACCCGGAAGCACCGATGATCGCCACCATTTCGCCGCTACCAATAGACAGCGAGATATCTTTAAGGACCGCGACCGATTGGCTACCCGACGCAAAATGGCGATAAATGCCATTAAGTTCGATCAACGGACATGGAGAATCAACGGTATTAGCGCGCATTGGTGACTCCCGAAGGTGCACCCATTAGCACCACCTGATCACCTGGCTGTAATCCTTCTTTTACTTCGGCATATTGATCATTACGCAGACCGAGCAATACCTCACGAACCACCGTTTGTTTGCCTTGGATGACCTGAACCTGATAGCGTTTATCTGACTGTTGACTCCCCAGCGCTGACAGCGGTACTCGCAACACATTTTTCGCCTGCGCGGTGATAATGAATACCTGCGCCGTCATTGATGTGCGCAATAGTCGCTCACGGTTGGCAATGCTGAATATGCCGTTGTAATAGACGGCAGAAGGTTGCTGACTGTTAGATGTGCCGGAACTCTCTTCGCGTAAGCTTTCTGCCGACGCTTCCTGAATAGCATCCATCCGGCTCTCATAGCGGCGCTCGGGGTCAGCGACCACATAGAACCATAGCGGCTGCCCAACGCTGACTTTGAGAATATCGGTTTCTGAAATACGGGTGTGAACCGTCATGGTATCGACATTCGCCAGCACCAAAATTGTCGGCACAGTTTGCGAGGAAACAATGGTTTGCCCCTCTTTGGTGACAATCCCCAGTACTTCGCCGTCAATCGGCGCCATGATGCGGGTAAAACCCAGATTGGCTTTGGCGGTTTGCAGTGACATTTGGCTTTGCACAATTTGCGCTTCGTTAACGTGCAATTGTGCTAACTGGCTGTCGTATTGCGCCTGCGCTTTTTCTAGCGCACTTTTCACACCAGAACCTTCCGTTGCCAAAGTCTGTTGACGGCGAAATTCAAGTAGATATTGGCGTAACAACGCTTGGCTCGCCTGCTTTTGTGCCTGCGCGCTCTGTAATTCAGCTTCCGATTTACGTAACTCGTTTTGCTGCAAGGTCGGGTCTATTTCAGCTAACAATTGGCCACGAGTGACGCGATCGCCCTGTTTAACATAGAGTTTGGTTAGCTGTCCGTTGACCTGTGCGCCAACATTCACCTGCAATGAGGGTTTTAAGCTGCCGGTTGCCATGACGTTTCGTTCGATATCACCGCGACCAATAGTTTCGGTTAATTGCGGTACGTCCTGCTCGCTATTAGATAACCACAGCACTACCCCACCGCCGATAACTAACAGCAGTGTAATAAGCAGGATCAGGAGTAACCGTGGTCTGTTGTTCACTATGTTTATACGCATGATTAACCTGCAACCGGTGTCAGGCGGCTTAATGCCGCAGATTGCGCAAAACGCGCCAACTGACCGTCATTTAAGCGGAAAACACTGTCAAACATGGGTAAGACACTTTCACTGTGTGTCACGGTGATCAGTGTTTTCTGATATTCCCGGCAATGTGCCAATAAGGTCTGCATCACCTGATGGGCGGTGTCTTCATCCAGATTGGCTGTAGGTTCATCTAACACCAATACCGGGCAATCGCTGTACATCGCTCTGGCCAGCAATAACCGCTGACGCTGGCCTAAAGAGAGTGCGGCATGGCTTTCACGTACCAAAGCGCTGAGGCCACCGGGCAACTTATCGATAACCGGGGTTAATTGCAGCCCTTGGAGTGAACGTTCAATACGTTGACGTTTTTCAGCATCGACATGCCCATCAAACAAAGTGATGTTTTGTAATACCGAGGCATTAAACAGGATATCTTCCTGGCTTTGCAGGAAGAACAAGGCATGGGCCTGCTGAAAATCTACCGGCTTCCCATCCACCAATACCTGCCCTTGCTGTGGTGGCATCAACCCCGCCATCACTTTCAACAAAGTACTTTTGCCCGCACCAGATTCCCCGATGATCGCCACACTTTGCCCGCGCGTCAGTGACAGCGACAAATTGCGCAATACCGGCTGACTGGCGTCATAGGCAAAACGGATATTCTGATAGACCAATTGGCGGGTAAATGCCGGGATCGCCTGCGGAATCGGTGAACTGCTGGTTGAGGGTGTTGCCTGCCCGGCAGGGAACAGATCACGGGCACGGATATCAATGACATGCAGTTGGTTTTTCTGCAAAATCGCATAGAAGATCTTGGTGATATACGAGGTAAAGATCTCACGGACAAAGCTATAGGCAAAGAATTCCCCCAAACTCAGCGTCCCCTGCTTCAACAACGGCAACGCCAGCAGCATAAAGAACACCATTTCCAGGCTGCCGATCAGTTGATACAGACTATTTTTGACCTGATCGTAAATTTTCTTCTTCTGTAACGCACTGAATAATGAAAGTGCCAGACCGGCAAACACCCCTTGGCGTTGACTGGCCAAACCGGCTGATTTAATAGTGGAAAATCCCTGAATGGTTTCCAGAATAAAATCACTTTGCTCAGCACCTTTTACTTGTAACTGTTGGGTGTAATAACGGTCACGGTAGATGGCCCAAATACTGATAAGCCCCATCAGCAACACGCCGACGGCAGAAACCATCGCCAGCACCGGACTCATATAGCACATCACCGCCAGCGCAATAGCACCAATTATCCAGTCGGTACGCAGGCCGTTATCCAGTTCTATTTTTTGCGTAGCCGCCATTTGCCAGTTGGAGAAGCGGCTGAAAATATCACCCGGTGCGCGTTTATCAAAAAAGTTAAGCGAATGACTGAGCAAACGGGAGAAGCCGGCGACACTATTTAGCACCACAAAGTGTTTGATATAACGTTCGGTGATGTATCGTACGCAAAAAGCAAGTGACGTTGAGACCACAAAAGCCAATAGGAAATAGAAATAGGGGAAGTCTTTATCACCCGCGGAAGAAAATACGTCATTAATGGCGCTACTGACCATGGTCGGCATGATAAACAGTGTCAGCGAGATCAAAAATGCCAGTGTCATCAGCCAGTAGATGCCACGAACACTGGCGGTCTCTTTCAAGCTCATGCAGTCCAGTGCGCTTAATCGCGTACTGTGTTCAATTTTCTTCACCGCCTCTGGGTCTGCCGGTGTTTCTGGATCCAACACCAAGGCATAACCGCTAATTTCCGCTTTCAAAGCATCCATTGGCAACAACTGCTGACCGATTGCCGGATTCATCACACAGACATAGTTGCCTTTACGGTAAGCAAGTAACACGTAGTGGTTCGCGCCATAATGCAGAATGGCGGGCAGCGGTAAGGCAGACAGCTCCTGATGTTCAAACACCACAGGGTAAGCGGGTATCGCCAATTCAGATAAAATAGTACAAAGCGTAGCCAATGACGTGCCATGCGCCGAGGCAGGATAACGCTCCCGTAAGCTTTCCAACGGCGCGTTGATGCCTTGCGTCTGTGCCAGCATCGCAATACAGGCTAAACCGCATTCATTGGTTTCGCTTTGAAAAACTTGGGTCGGGATTATCTTTTCCATTTTCTACTATTCTTTATGAGTGCCATTATTCGTTAATAAAAAATAACGAATGTGAGTGCCATAACAGCCAATCTTGCGGATGTTGCGTCATTGATGTTTCAATCAATTCGGGTAATTTACTTTTCACTTCTCGCGCGCTAAGTGCAGGATAAATATTTATTTTTATTTCTTTGTCGTAGTACAGATAATAAAAAACCACCTGCGCTGAAAGTGCTCTGGCAAGGCGAATAATGCCACTGTGTAAATTGGCTGGGCGGTTGAACAATTGGCAGGGTATTTTTGCCGTTTCAGCCATCTGGTTATTGACGGTGTAATCCGGCGTAATGTCCGGGAAAATCATAATATTGCGCTTATGCTCGGCCGCTTCCATGATGCCTTCCATCAGGTTACCGGCGATTGCACGGCTGTCAGCATGGATGGAACAATAGGAAATATTCACCCCGCCCATCTGCCGCGCCTGCTCTTCATACGCCTCGGCACTGGCTGATACCACCACGGTCGCCTGCCCCGGATAAGCATTAGCCCCCACCATGCCGGCGAGCACATCAGAAACCATATGCAGCGGCGCTAAAATAACCGGTGAACCGGCCTCATGCAGTGCACGAACCTGGCTATCTAACTGCTGAGTACATGCTGCTAACTGAGCTAAAACCCGCCGGTTTTGGCCATAAGTCGCCGCCAGCTCCAATACCTGACGGCGCTGGGCGGTACGCATAAAATTCTGTGCTGATGGGCTATTGTCACCATTCAATAAACACTGGCTGTTGGCCGCCGCCACTCGCGCCAGATTCTTCTGTCGCTTTGGCATCAAGCCTAAAGCCCGGCGCAAAGCACCGAGCATCAGTAAGAAACGATAATCACCGTGCCGTAACAGCCAGCAAGCCAGCCTGGCCTGCCCGCGGGCAAGTAACCGCCCACTCAAAGCCAGCTTATCGAGCTGGTTTCTCCAGGCGAAATAGCTCCATACGGCTAACAGTCTCATTATTTCTCCAGCGCCTTATCGTGCTCGAGTAATGACAAGAGATGATCCGAGAACGCAGGGAATTCCCTGTCCTGCAACGCTATCCATTTTTTGCCGACAATAAAGCTCGGGGTGGCGTCTATCTTGTAATGCGCAGTCACTGCCGTCATATAGGCGAGTAACTCTTTCACTTCAGCGGATTGGCTGACTTGCTGATATTTGGCGACATCAATGCTATTGGCTTTTAGCCAGGTTTCGAGCTGGCTGTTATCACTCAGGTCAATGTTGTCTTCCAGTACCGCTTTGTATGCGTTTTGGCGGTGCTGCGGCTCAATACCCATGACGGATAAAGTGGCGAAAATAGGTGCAAAACGCCCCAAACCGGTAGTTTTATCACTGCTGATATGCAGGCGGATAAAACGCGTCCCTTCTGGCATGCGGTTTTCTAATTGGGTGACATTCTCTTCATTGATGGCGCAGTAATGGCAGCCATAAGAGAAAATCTCGATAATGCTTTTATCGTCTTTGATTGGGCTATTTTCAATGTCGCTGCTACTGACAGCGAACAAGCTTTCCTGCGCATCCTGATTGAGGACGAAATAGTGGAAATAGGCGGTTGTTATCAATGAAGAAATAAGGATAACCAACAGTGTATAGCCTATAAAGAATCCCTTACTCCTAAACATATTTTTTTCAGTAGACATAGTTAGTTCTATTCACAATCAGAGTTCAGGTAAGACATAAACAGAGTAAAATGACATTTATGTCCGAGAAATGAATTTTCTAATATTCAGTTAATACGAAAATTCTTGAATTTAAGTATCGATGGTAGTTTTAAAAAATCAGGCAAGTACAGAAATCCCTCCCGCACTTGCCTGGGATACTATTAAATATCGATAAAAATTAACGAATACTTAATTTATATCTTATTTGCAGTTAGCAATGTTGGTAGCTGTAGCAGTACGGCTAGTTACTTTACCGTGCTTGTCAGTACAAGTAGTAATAGCCTGGCAAGTCAAAGTAGTACTACCTGACAGCCACTCATAAGTATCTTTACAAGTTACACCAGTACCGCCAACGATTGTATTTGCTTCAGCCATGTTCATTTTTTTCATGAGAAAAATCCTTAAAGGAAAATAAA
>NZ_JAZGQE010000005.1:0-61037 GCF_048593885.1 Yersinia sp. 1252 StPb PI
GAATTAAATGGGAAAGACTCTAATGACGTTGGTGCTACTTACCCTGCCGGGTATGGCGTTAGCTGCAACCTCAAATAACACTATCAAGTTTCAGGGAGAGGTAGCCGAACAAACTTGCATGGTGGATATCAATGGCACAGCTAACACCCCGGTAGTTTTGTTACCAACAGTTTCGACCAGCAACCTGAATCAAGTTAATGCAGTTGCAGGTAAAACCAATTTTACGATTAACCTAACCGGCTGCAATATTGCCATTCAAGACACCAAGATTAGTTCGGTTTTTCAGGGGATGAACGTCACTTCGGCGGGTAATTTGGGCAATGTGGGTACAGCTCAAAATGTTGCTATTCAGTTACTTGATACCAATGGTGCCCCAATTCGCATGTCTGGTGGCAGTGTTGAAGTACCGGGAATCACCTTGGTCGCCGGTGCAACCTCAGCATCACAGGATCTGGCAGCTCAATATATTACGGAAGAAGGTCGTGCGACCGCCGGGAGCGTTATTGCTTCCGCACAATACGCGATCACCTATCCCTGACTATTCATGAGATCCAAGCCATATCATGAATACGTTGCCAATCGGTAACGAAGTCGAAACAAACCAGAAGTATCAAGGATAAGTAATTGCTATGACACTGATTGCCCACAGAATGATCGCCTGCTCGTTGTTGCTGCTCAGCGGCGTACCCTTATGGACGCAAGCCAGTGTTGTCATGACCGGTACTCGTATTATTTATCCCGAAGGTACGCGGGAAAAAGTAATACAGCTCAGTAACAAAGATGACCATCCGAATTTAGTCCAATTATGGATGGACGACGGTAATAACCAGTCTTCGCCATCAAAAAGTGATGTCCCTTTCACACTGACACCACAGATATTCCGTATGGAAGCCCAAAGTGGGCAAGTGGTACGGTTGTCATATGTTGAGCGCCATTTACCTAAAGATCGTGAATCAGTTTTCTATCTTAACTTCTTGCAGATCCCCGCGTTAAAAGCAGATAAGCAGACCGAAAACAAACTGGTTTTGATCGTTAATAACCGAATGAAAGTTTTTTACCGCCCTGCGGCATTAAAAGAAAATGTCGATACATTAGGTGAAAAGATACGCGTTACTCTGGATGGCACTAGCGGTGATAAAATCAAGATAAGTAACCCGACGGGTTATTATATCAGCCTGCGTGATGCCAAATTGGTCAGTGATGGGAAAACGATTTCGTTCGCCACCAGTGAGATGTTCTCGCCCAATTCGACCACTGATTTAGCCTTACCCGCTGGGGTTAAGGCCAAAAAGGGCGAAGTGCTGACGCTGAACGTGGTTAATGATTATGGCACCAACATTTCCACGAATTATCATTTGTAGTCCAGCCGTGATGATAATCCAGACTGTGCCCAGTTATAGAGATAACCAGTGAGGTTTGCTCCCTGGTTATCCTATTTGCTAACGCACGGTTTACTGGCGAGCCATTTCGTGTCAGCAGCAGAACAGAGTAATCAAGACGAATATGTATTTGAGGATGCGTTAGTCCGCGGCTCAGCGCTCGGCTTAGGCTCCATCTCCCGCTTTAATAAAAAAGACACCTATCAAGAAGGCAAATATCAAGTTGATCTCTATATGAACAACAATTTTGTTGATCGTATAGAAATGATATTTATTGCAAAAAATGATGCGGTTATTCCCTGTTTGTCAGTCGCACTACTGCAACAAGCCGGCGTCACTGAGGAGGCGCTGAAAAACAGCGACCCAAAAGATGACTGTTTGGATTTTAAAACCACCTTGCCGGCCAGTGACTATCGCTTTGATTACGCCAAGTTGCGCTTCGACTTGTCGGTACCACAGCTGTTCGTTAAAAAAGTGCCGCGTGGCTATGTTGACCCCCATAATTTAACCTCTGGGGATACCATTGGTTTCAGCAATTACAACTTGAACCAATATCACGTGGGCTATAACAAAGATGGAATTAAGCGTTCAACCAACTCAACTTATCTCAGCCTAACCAATGGTATCAATGCTGGCATGTGGCGTTTGCGTCAACAGGGTTCATTGCGCTATGACCCTACCCGAGGAGCCAACTGGACCTCTAACCGGCTATACAGCCAACGCGCGCTGCCCGCCATAGGCAGTGAAGTGACCTTGGGCCAAACGTTCAGCGCGGGTCAGTTTTTCTCCAGTCTGGGCTTTAACGGCATCGCATTGGCCACTGATGACCGCATGTTGCCTGAATCGCAACGCGGCTATGCCCCTATTGTGCGAGGGATTGCCAGAACCAATGCCAAAGTCACGGTTTATCAAAACAATCGGTCTATTTACCAAACCACTGTGTCACCAGGACCGTTTGAATTTAATGATTTATCAGCCACCAATTTCGGCGGTGACCTGACGGTAGAAATTCAGGAAGCGGATGGCAGCGTAAGCACCTTTCAGGTGCCATTCTCTTCCGTGCCGGAGTCGTTGCGCCCCGGTTATTCCCGCTATAGCTTCGCCGCTGGGCAAGTGCGGGATCTGAGCAGTAGTGAAGTGTTCAGTGAACTGACTTATCAACGAGGGGTCAGTAACGCCATTACCGCCAATACCGGGCTACGCGTGGCGTCAGGTTATCAGGCCATCATGCTGGGGGGCGTCTTTACCCACTATATTGGTGCCTTAGGGCTGGATGCTACCTATTCGAATGCCAGCCTAGCGGATGACAACAGTTATGGTGATGAACGGCAGCAGGGCTGGATGGCGCGAGCCTCCTTCAGCCGCACGTTCGAAGCTACCAATACCACATTATCCGTGGCGGGTTACCGCTATTCTACCGAGGGTTATCGCGATTTAAGTGATGTTTTGGGGGTACGTGCAGCCCGTAATGGCAAAGTCTGGAATTCAGATACTTACCGGCAACGCAGCCGGGCAGAAATATCGATGAATCAGAGTTTTAACAGCTACGGTTCTCTGTATTTGACCGCGTCTTCACAGGATTATCGCAATGACCGCAAGCGGGATACACAGTTGCAATTAGGCTATGCCAATACTCTGTGGCGCGATACCAGTTTCAATATTGCGGTCTCACGACAAAAAACCGGAGGCGGCAGCAACGAAACCTACTTTGTCGACCCCGGTAGCGGCATGCCAGCGGCCAATGGCGCAAATATTCTTGGCATCAGCGAGACTGTGGTGCAGATGTCGGTCTCATTCCCATTAGGTGGTAGTGCGCATGCGCCGTATATCTCCGCCGGTGCTGTCAACAGTAAGCTCAGTGGCGCCAGCTATCAGACCTCATTATCCGGTGTGATGGGCGAGGACCAATCCGCCAGTTACAGTATGGATTTTGCCCGCAGTGAACAAACGAAAGAAAACACCTTTAGTGGCAGTTTACAAAAACGGCTTCCTGTCACTAGTCTGAGCGGCAGTGCGTCCAGCAGCCCTGGTTATTGGCAAGGTTCAGCCAGCGCCCGTGGGGCGGTGGCCTTCCATAGTGGCGGTGTGACACTGGGACCTTATCTGAGTGATACTTTTGCCCTGATCGAGGCCAAAGGCGCCAGTGGTGCCAAAGTGATGTATGGCCAAGGTTCAAGTATTGACAGATTTGGCTATGCACTGGTGCCAACACTCACCCCGTATCGCTACAACACCATTACGCTCAATCCTGATGGCATGGATTTCAATACAGAGCTTCAGGATGGTGAGCGGCAAGTTGCTCCCTTTGCCGGCTCAGCAGTGAAAGTCACTTTCCGCACCCTCAGCGGTTACCCGGTACTCATTACCGTCCGGCTGGCTGATGGTAGTCAGTTACCTATGGGCACCGTGGTATACAGCACGACGGCCGACGGCGACAACAGTGCTCCGCAGCAAAAGAACGAGGTTGGTATGGTTGGTCAGGCCAGCCAGGCTTATGTTCGGGCTGAAGGAACCCGAGGCACACTCATTTTGGTATGGGGCGATGCCGCCGATGAACGCTGCCAGTTAAATTACGACTTAGGCACACCCAATAACGATAAACAGTTATATAAACTCGATGCCTTGTGTGTCGTTACCCAGCATTGAATCAGAGAAACAGTATGAATCCTATAACGACTCACTACGCCAGGTTATACCGATACAAGCCCCTATTCTCACACTATATGGGGTTATTCTTTTCACTCGCATTACTGAGCATCAGCTTACCCAGTTATGCACAATGTGTTTGGAAAGGCGCCAATATCGGTGGTGATAACTACGGTGCGTCTTTGCAATTAGGCAATATCAATATAACCAGTAATTACATTCAGCCTGTCGATTCAATCCTGGCCTCCAGCATTATCAGCTTGGTACCCGCCCGTTTCTGGTCAGACCCGGAAGCGGTTATCTATGAATGTGATGTGGCCGATAAAGACAGTTTATTTGAAGTTTTTGCGACTAATGGCGACAGTAATGTCGGCGGCTACAGCAATATGGGTGATAACTATTTTCAGACTTTCTTCCCCTATACCGCATTGAAACTGACTCATGTTGATACTGGCGTCGAATTTACTCGCATCTGGCAGCAGGTCCCGTTGAGAAAGTACGACGTAGTCGGGAATAAAATTCAAATTAAGGGTAAACATTTCAGCCAAATCCGTGCTGAGCTAAAAAAAGTAGGTTCTGTAGACCGCACGCCCGGCCCTTCCAGTTGGGGATGTTCTGGTCCTGCGGCTGATAACTATTCGGGTAGCTATTCCTGCAATCAACCCAACGGTTACGTGGTATTCAAAGGGCCCGGCATGCCAGTACCGGAAACCGGCTATGACTCAGCAACCAATTACCAAACATGGGGAAGTGGCCGCTATATGGCATTTGGTATGAATACCTCTCCGGTCTCTGTCCTGACACGCAAAAATACCTGCGTAGTACGTAACGTCACACCTTATGTGGTTTTCCCTATTATCACCGTGAACGAACTTAATGATAATCAATCACGCAGCGCGGATATCACTGTCGATATCGAATGCCAGTCGGGTACGGAATCTGGCATTAATAGTGGGCAAACTGCGCTGGGCATCCAAACTTCATTACCCGGTTATCTGAAAGCACAAGGACTCGGGTTAGTAAACGCAGCCGGCGGCGTGAGTTATCTTTTATCAGACCACTATGGTACTGACAAAAATATAGCCACCGGCGTGGGAATCAGCCTGAGTGACAGCAGCGGCGCGGCAATGAATTTTGTTGGTTGGGGAGGATGTGTCAGTAATTGCAATGCCAATACCAACGCGGGTTGGTACCCGGTACTCACGGGTGCCAGTGCTAATGGCAGCAATGGGGCTGGTTATGATAACTATTCACATCACTTTGTCGCCACCTTGAAAAAATTACCTAACGGCACGCCTACTGCTGGCAAAGTCGATGCGACCGCTTACGTTTTGGTG
Source organism: Yersinia sp. 1252 StPb PI (assembly GCF_048593885.1). Classification (NCBI taxonomy): domain Bacteria; kingdom Pseudomonadati; phylum Pseudomonadota; class Gammaproteobacteria; order Enterobacterales; family Yersiniaceae; genus Yersinia; species Yersinia sp. 1252 StPb PI. The sequence goes on from NZ_JAZGQE010000005.1 coordinate 5,363, forward strand.
AAGATACAATGAGACTCCTCTGCCTATTTTTACTGATGTTGAGCATCAGCCAACACACCATGGCCGGTTTAGTGGCCGGTTCAACCCGCATGATTTATCAGCCTGAATCACGTGAGCGCACCCTGATGTTGGCTAATACCAATGATTATCCGGTCGTGGTGCAGACCTGGATTGATGATGGCGATGTGGACAGCACTCCCGATCAGAGCAAAGCGCCTTTCATTGTCTTACCTGCTGTTTTCAAAATGCAGGCAGGAGCGGCTCAAGGGCTGCGCATTATCAATAAAGGTGACAATCTGCCGACAGATCGAGAGTCTGTTTATTGGCTCAATCTGTATGAAATTCCGCCTAAATCCCGGCGTAACACCGATGCTCAGGCCCAGGTTGCTATGGCGATGAATACCCAAATGAAAATATTCTATCGGCCTGATGGGCTAACGCCGAAACCGGCTGAGGCAATGAAAAAAGTCAGTTTTACCCTTAAGAAGAAAAACAAAGAATATATTCTCACTGCCCATAACCCCACACCATACCATGTCTCTTTTGGTCAGATTCAGCTAGAAAACCAACAACAACGCTTTCTGATAGCACAAGAGATGGACATGATGGTCACACCCTTTGCTGAGCGCCAATATCATTTTGAACAGCAGCCTACCTCACTCAATGGTGAAGTAACCTTGAACTATGTTTATTTTGATGATGCTGGCAATCAGCTAAAAAACAGCCAGTTAATAAAAGTGACATTGTAACAAATTACTGTTTTCACGGTTAATCGCAGAGGAATTGCAGCGCTCATGTAATTCCTCTGACAATTCTGGCTACCCGCTACGAAATTATTACCCTATTGAATTTAGGGGATATTTTACACATGTCCCACTTATGTTGCTTATGTCACTAAAACACACGGCTAAAAGTGTCTTTCCTACTGATTAGCGGGTTTAAATACATAACCTCGGCGTGTAATGGGCGCTTTTCGGTCACTACCGAGCCAATCACCTTCCCCAATACAAACGCGCCTCTCAGCCTTATTAAAAATAACCTCATTTGGCGGGATAACTCACGAGAAAATAAACAAGTTTGCTGAAAAACAAGCCAATAAGCTCATTCTCTCAGCAAACGCACATTTTTAGTGTTTTTCTACTTTGACAAACGTCACCACCCTCGCTATTATTCGCCTCGTTCACACGATTCCTCTGTAGTTCAGTCGGTAGAACGGCGGACTGTTAATCCGTATGTCACTGGTTCGAGTCCAGTCAGAGGAGCCACTTTCTATTCCAAGGATGTTTACTGATGTCCATGGAAGCAGTAAGATCAATAAGTTATACGTAAATGTGGTTACACTGAGTTCCACATTGTTACGTTGACTGCCACAACTTTTGGGGGCTTTATTAGGGGCCTGTTCGGTTCGATAATATCGAGGCCCCCAAATGTCAATTTCTGATGTTGTAATCCGAAACACCAAGCCCCAAGACAAACCCTTCAAGCTGAGTGATAGCGCCGGTCTATACCTTCTGGTCAAACCCAACGGTTCAAAACTCTGGTATCTCAAGTACCGCTATGGCGGAAAGGAAAGGAAGCTGGCCTTTGGTGCCTACCCTGCCGTCTCCTTAGTGCTGGCCAGAAAATTACGCGACAACTCACGCTCCGAATTGGCTCAAGATAAAGACCCAGGACAAACTCGGCGTCATGAAAAACAGGCCAGAAAGGTAGGCATTACTCTGGAAGAAGTAGCTCGCACCTGGCACAAGAGCAACCGCACCTGGTCTGAAAATCACTCAAACCGTATATTACGAAGCCTTGAAATGTATCTGTTCCCGCCTCTGGGAAAACAAACTATTTCCGATATCAGCACGGCTGACTTGCTGTATGTCCTCAAAGCCATCGAAGACAAAGGATTTCTGGAGGTTGCCATGCGGCTGCAGCAGCGCATCGTCAACATTATGCGCTACGCCATTCAGAATCAGATGATCAAATATAACCCGGCGCTCGACTTGAGCGGAGCCATTGCCGTACCGAAAAAACGTCACCATGCTGCCCTTCCACTCTCTCGTCTGCCCGATTTCTTTGCCAGACTAAATCAGGATAATGGACGGCTTCTGACCCGTTTGGCACTGCGCTTTAACTTGTATGTCTTTGTCCGTTCCAGCGAGTTACGTTTTGCCCGCTGGGAAGAGATTGATTTTGATAATGCACTCTGGACCATTCCTGATACCCGAGATCCTGTTCCCGGTATCCGCTATTCCGAGCGAGGCGCCAAGATGAAAACTCCACATCTGGTGCCACTTTCTACCCAGTCCATTACAATCCTCAAGCAAATACAGCAGCTATCAGGACACGGTCAATTCATTTTCCCCAATGACCACGATATGTTTAAAGTCATGAGTGAGAACACCATAAATAAAGTACTGCGGCGTCTGGGATACGACACGAAATCTGAAATATGTGCGCATGGCCTAAGAGCCATGGCCTGCAGTTCCCTCATTGAGTCAGGAAAGTGGTCGCGGGATGCTATTGAACTTCAGATGAGCCATCAGGAAAGAAACTCTGTCAGAGCTGCCTATAACCATCTGGCTGAGCACCTTGAGATCAGATATCAGATGATGCAGTGGTGGGCTGACTATCTTGACGCGAATCAGTCAAATTATGTTGCCCCTTACCATTTCTTTCAAAAACAACAAAGAAAGAAAAACATCAAACAGCTCCTCCCGTGTTAGGGATTGAGTGACGATATCGTGGTCAGTGATTTATCTGGGAGTGCGGTCGCGCTGGGTCGAGGACGTAACGCTGATTTATTGGTAGGGACCTGGGTAACAGGAAATGTCTACAGCTTTCGGCCCTAAGTGATGGGTTATGGGGCTGCGACAGCGCCACGGGCTGTTAAGGGACACAGCCAAATTTCCCTCCATTCTTTTATGGTTAGTCAGAGAATTCGATCGCATGTTCTGCTCTAAACTCAGAGATTTGTAGACTTTATAGCTGGCCATCTTTTCCCTCTTCAGGAGGGGTGAGCCGCTATGATGTTTCATCCAGCAGTGCGCTTATGGCGAATTGCCAGGTTCCAGTTGTTGTTTCAGCCATTCAAATGAACGCTTGATCAGCTCAGACCTGTTTCTGATGTAATGGTCCATATCTTCCATGCTTCAATAGATCACATCCACACCGGCCTGCTTTGCTTTTATAAAAATCATCGCTTGATTGAATCAGTGTGTCTTTCACACCAGTCACCATTAGGAGTTTCCCCTGTATATTTTTATGATCTGGCCCAAAGTGGACTTAAAACTATCCAAGAAAATCGGTGCGGTTCAATCTCAGATTTCATTACATTCCGGGCAGGTTCCGAAGTATCTGTAAAGTACAGCGCTTGCACATGACTCGGAGCAATGAAGTGGTTAAAAACGGAGCGCCATAATTTGTCTCAAATAGATAATTTGGCTTACAGCCTTTTGAACCAAAACACCCCCACTTTTCCACGTGAAGTTACCCCCCTAAACCTGTAAGGTGTCTTTGTTTTTACCTATAAATGATAGCTGAGATACCCTATTTTCAGCTCTTGCCAGGCGGTTTTGAATTTATTGATCGGGTACTGATATCGACTCGTTCAGCCAGAAAATCCAGAAAAGCCCGCACACGCAACGGCAGATGACCCCCCTGCCCGACATACACGGCATGAATTTCCTCGATATAGCCAGGATCGCAATCCTCAAGTACGGGTATCAATCGGCCAGCACCGATATCCTCACGTACCTGAAAGGCAGCAAGACGCGCCAATCCTAGCCCAGCCAAGGCTAGACGATGCAATGCCTCACCATCATTGACTTGAGCGTTGCCACTAATGGGTATCACGATATTCTTGTCACCCTGACGCAATAACCAGCCAGGTTGGGCACGCACGTAATTCGTTCCCAGACGATTGTGCTGGTATAAATCCTCTGGCGTCACTGGGACACCATGGCGAACCAGATAATCAGGCGACCCGACAATTATCTTGCATGTCTGACCCAATTTACGCGCCATCAGGTTAGAGCTTTTGAGCGGCCCCGCCCGCACGGCCACATCGGTACGTTCTTCCAGAAGATCGATGACCTCATCGGTCAGCATAATATCCAGCATGACCTCAGGATAACGCTCCAAAAATTCAGGTATCAACGGCAGCAGGAAGTGATGCCCAAAGGGCACATTGGCATTGACCCTTAACCGACCACGTGGCGCAGCGTTTTCACTGGCACAGCGATCTGCCTCGTCCAAATCAGCAAGGATACGCACTACGCGCTCGTAGTAGGCACAGCCTTCTGGTGTCAGTTGCAGTTGTCGTGTGGAACGATTCACTAGCCGTGTACCCAGCCGTTTCTCTAGTCGTGCGACCAACTTGCTGACAGCTGAGGGTGTCATGCCACAGGCGCGGGCGGCGGTAGAAAAGCCGCCTAGCTCAATCACACGCACGAACACTTCTAATTCGCCGGAGCGGTTGACTTCTTGGCGGGCCATATCTGCCTCCTTGATGAGTTTAATTCACAAATGCTATTCCGCTGAACAGTCTATCGTGATTGTGTCTTTGAATTCATAATTAATACACGATTTATTTTTGAGTTCACTAATATGAAAAAGCAATTCAAATCATTTTTAACGACTTCATCTAGAAAAATTATAACTTGGGCCCTTGCAGTGGGTACTGCCATGGTAACCACCACTGCGGTAGCTGCCACACCGTCTTGGGTTGCAACGTGGGGGGCCAGCCCACAGCCTGTATGGGGTTCGAGTTTTCCGCTTCCCACAAATATACCAACCGAACTGCATGATCAAACAGTTCGCCAAGTGGCGCGTATCAGCCTGGGTGGAGAGCGTTTTCGTATCGTGCTATCCAATACCCATGGCAGTCAGCCACTCACCGTGGGCAAAGTAACGTTTGCACAGACACAGAACAACCACAGCATTGCGGCTGATAGCTTACGCACTGTGACATTTGGTGGCCAGGAAGCAGCGACGATCCTCCCTGGCGCTTTGTTGGTCAGCGATCCTGTAACATCACACATACCTGCATTGACTCAGGTTGCCGTGAGTTTCTATCTACCGAAGGCTACCACTATGAGCACCTTCCACTGGGATGGCCGTCAGACTAGCTGGATTGTTCCAGGAGATCAGACCTCAGCCCTGGAGCTTAAGGTGACAGATGCTTCCATTCAGAGCACGACGACACGTCCGCTGCTGGTGGGGGTTCATGTTGAAACTGAACAGGCAGCGCAGACAGTTGTGGTTCTCGGAGATTCCATTACTGATGGTAATGCTGCAAGTCTGGACAAGAATAGCCGCTGGCCAGACTTCCTGGCTACTCGCCTTGCCTCGCGGGGTATCAGTGTTATCAACTCTGGCATCTCCGGTGCCCGGCTTCTCTCTGACGGTATGGGTGTCAATGCATTGGCACGGTTGGACCGTGACGTGTTGGCTCAACCAGGAGTGCAAAGCGTTATTGTCATGATAGGGATTAACGACATTGCCTGGCCGGGTACCATTTTCGCTCCACAGAGCCCAAGACCCACACTCGAGGCGTTAACAGCTGGCTATCGCCAACTGGCTGAGCAGGTTCATGCTCGCGGTCTGCGTGTTATCGGTGCAACACTGACACCATTCGAAGGGGCATTGCCTGGTACACCGATGGACAATTATTACCAACCAGAGAAAGAAGCATTACGCCAGCAGGTGAATACTTGGATACGCCAGAGTGACACCTTTGATGCCGTTATTGATTTTGATACGGTGTTACGTGACCCTGAGCATCGTACCCGCCTGCTGTCGCGTTTTGACTCAGGTGACCGACTCCATCCCAGCGATGAAGGTAACCGTGCGATGGCTGAATCGGTTGATCTTAAAATCTTATTTCCCGGCAACAATGCCTTATTGAAACCCAGCCACTAACAGGAACACCAAACTATGCTTTTACCCTCTATCGGCTGGGCAATCTGGAATTGCTCAACCACATCGTTAACCGTCCATAATATGTGCGGGTGCGGGTAACGTTACTACCGTGATAATGAACGGAGATCATGCACCATGCGCCTCGGGTACCTACACCACTTAGACAAACCTTCGTAACATACACGGATAAAAAGCATCAGATTGGGTTTTTTGTTGGCTATATTCATTTTTTGAATACCTGAAATGAACAGTTTTGTTTTTTAGAATTATAGCGAATCGCCTAAGCTGACAGCCAGTTCATGATTCATGCGCTGCGGCGCTCAACGGAGAAAATGATGAAAATCCTGATGGTATTAACTTCTCATGACAAGCTGGGTAGTACAGGTCATAAAACTGGCTTTTGGCTGGAGGAATTTGCATCACCTTATTACGTTTTCCTCGATGCCGGAGCGGAGATCACCCTGGCTTCCCCCAAAGGTGGCCAACCGCCGCTTGATCCGAAAAGCAGCCAGCCGGATGCCCAAACTGCGTCCACCCATCGGTTCGCATTGGACAACACTGTGCAGCAAGCACTGGCAAAAACTCTGAGACTACAGGAGGTTAGCGCTGATGATTTTGATGCACTGTTTTACCCCGGTGGCCACGGCCCGCTATGGGATTTGGCGGAAGACCCCTATTCAATAGCCCTAATAGAGCAATTCCAGGCGCAGAGCAAACCGGTCGCTGCGGTGTGCCACGCGCCTGCGGTACTGCGCCATGCCAAGAATACGTCAGGCAAACCGCTGGTGATGGGGAAACAAGTTACGGGTTTTAGTAATAGTGAGGAAGACGCCGTAGAACTGACTCAGACAGTGCCGTTCCTGGTTGAAGAAATGCTCAAGGCCAACGGTGGGCTCTACAGCCGTGGCGAAAACTGGCAAAGCCACATTGCGGTAGATGGTTTGTTGATTACCGGACAAAACCCGGCGTCTTCAGACGCTACTGCTGAAGCCATGCTAAAGCTGTTGTAAATCACGGCAGCCAATATAACACCCTAATAACCTGGATGTTTGTTATGCGATTAACTAAATATGTGATTGCCCTGCTGCTTTGCCTGGGTATGGGTGCCACTGCTTTGGCAGCGGAAACCCATGGACGGATACTGGTACTGCTCTCTGGTGAAAACCAGTTACCGCTTAAAGAGGGAAAAACCTATCCGACCGGGTATTATCTCAATGAATTCGGTGTGCCTGCAGATGGCCTGCAAAAAGCGGGATATGAACTGGTGCTGGTTACGCCAAACGGCCAGGCACCGAGCGTTGACCAGCTTTCGGTTGATCCGCTCTATTTTGGCGGTAACAGTACGGAAATGCTGCGTATTCAATCGGTGGTAGCAAATATGCCAGGGATTAATAAGCCGCACAAACTGGCAGAAGTACTGGCTGGTGATCTCTCTCAATATGCCGGTCTATTGATCCCTGGTGGCCATGCGCCGTTGATTGACCTTGCCAATAACCCACAGGTGGGGGAGTTGCTGAAGCATTTCCATTCTGCAGGCAAGCCTACCGCCGCCATCTGCCATGGTCCGATTACCCTACTGTCAGCACAAGACGATCCGCAGGATTTTGAAGCAGGACTGATCCAAGGCAAAACGTCACAGGCAAAGAACTGGATATATCAGGGATATCGCATGACTATTTTTGCGGATGAAGAGGAACAGGTTTTTGAGGATTCACTGAAGGGGGGGAAGATCCGGTATTACCCAGCCAAAGCCATGGCGACAGCAGGCGGCGAGTTGACACAGGCAAAAGCCTGGACCCCGAATGTAGTTGTTGATCGTGAGTTGATCACCGGTCAAAACCCATTCTCTGACCATGCTCTTACCAAAGCGTTGTTAGCGCAGTTGCAAAACGGGCATTAATCCCTGCTTGCGCTGATCAGGTTGCCGCCAATAAGTATCCCCCGTCACAGCCGGGGGTTTTTCATATGCGCCTCTATCTCCGTTGAGCGCCACAACGCGTGGATCAGCAAACTGGCTATCAGCCTGGATGGCTCGCTATAATTCTAAAAATAAAAAGCGATCATTTCAGGCATTCAAAAAATGAATATAGCCAACAAAGACCTCAACCTGCTGCTGTTCTTTCACGTACTGTATCAGGAGCGTAATGCTTCTCAGGCTGCGATCAGGATGTCACTCAGCCAGCCCGCAATGAGTCATAAGCTTAACAAGTTACGGCATGAATTTGGCGATCCGCTGTTTGTCAGGGCACCGCGAGGCCTGGCCCCCACGCCACGTGCCCATCAGCTTGCGACTCAGGTTCAAAAGCTGGTTGAAGATATCGAGACGTTTTACGATCAATGTGAAGGGCGCGATTTTCTTGCACGGGCTGAGCGGATACATATCTATACAACTGACTACATGGAGCAGATCCTGCTGCCGGGTTTATTACCCATCTTGCGGCAGGAGGCTCCCAATCTGGTGTTGATAACCCATAACACGCGTGGAATGCTACCGCGTGACGAGCTTGAAAAAGGTACCTGTGACCTGGCTATTGCCGGTTTTTACGAGCAGCTTCCAGAGACTTTTCATCAGCAGCGTTTGCTGAGCGAGGATTTTGTCGTGCTGGCAGCGGCAGATCATCCTCTGCTGTTACAGGGGCTGGATCTGAACAGCTATCTGGCTTGCGAGCATGTTCTGACAACCTTGACCGGCGATCTGAACGGGCTGGTTGATCGTGACCTTCAACGTCAGGGACTGGCTCGTAAAGTCGTTGCCGGGTTGTCCAGTTTTCTTGCGCCAAGCCGTTTAATCAGAGGTAGTGACTTGTTACTTACCTGCCTGCGTTCGGTGGGGGAAGAGGCCGTTGCCCGCGATCCTGAATTGCGCCTGTACCCGTTACCTTTGGCACTGCCGCGCATCGACATGATGCAGATCTGGCATGAGCGGACACATAGCGATCGGTTACGCCGCTGGTTGCGTTTAAAAATTTACCAACATGCTCAGGCTCTGGCTGAAAGCCGGATTATGCTTGAAATATCGAGCCATCGAACGACTTAACTGTTATTGATTTTCAGCATGACCACCGCGTCCGTGGCCGGCATGTGGAACCGGTGCCGAGCCGCCATATCGAGCTTCTCAATATTCGCGGCCTGGAAATACTTACACGCCCATTTATCATTCACGGAGTAGCTTTACTGTTGTAAATGCGTTTCCATATAGTGTTCTGGAAGGTCTTCGCGCCAGCAAGCAAACCCCGGTGCTGATGTTATCTGCTCGCGGTTCGGTTGATGAACGTGTCAAGGGTCTGCGTCAGGGTGCAGACGACTATCTGCCTAAACCTTTTTCGCTGATTGAACTGGTTGCCCGTATCCAGGCGTTGTTGCGGCGGCGTCCGAGTGATGGCGTAGATGTCACTCAATTGCACATTAACGATCTGCATCTGGACCTGCTGGCAAGGCGTGTCACAAGAGCCGGTGAACGTCTTGAACTGACCGCAAAAGAGTTCGCCCTGTTAAGCCTGTTAGCCAGACATCAGGGAGAGATCCTGTCAAAAATGATGATTGCAGAGCAGGTCTGGGACATGAATTTTGACAGCGATGCCAATGTGGTTGAGGTCGCGATAAAACGCCTGAGGGCGAAAATTGATGCACCCTACCCGGTCAAACTGCTGCATACGGTACGAGGCATGGGATATGTCCTTGAAACCCGCCCCGAACGCCAGGCTAAATAGAGAGAGTTATCATGATTAAGCGTTCTATCTCTGGACGATTGGCGCTGATGTTTGCCTTGGCCTCCATACTGATCGTTTCAGTTCTGGGTATTGTGCTGCGAAGCTCCCTGCATGATTCATTGCAAAAGCAGATGCATAACGAATTGCAGTTCAGGGAGTCGCTGATGGCACCCTGGATCCTCTCCCGCACCACGCTGGACGGCTGGCAAACGCTGACGACCAAATTTACCGATTTGGCCACGGCTGAGGGTGGCCGCGTACAGTATTGGATCCTCAGTGAGGATCCCCGGCTTCAGGTGGGTGGCCCACCACCTAGCGGGGTAACCTGGGCTTCGCTGAGCAAAGGATTCAGCAAAGTTCCCGGTGCCACAGAAGAGTCATGCTCGCTGTTTTTATTGATGTCGGAAATTCCTGCCCAAGGGGAGCACCCCGCTCTGCGCTATGTAGTGGCTATCGACTCCACACCGTATATGGGCACCCTGAATGAATTTACCCGTACACTGATCTTCATCAGCGCAATCGGTGTTTTATTAGTGGCCCAGTTGGGGTTTGTGATTGCCAGAATAGGCATGCGCCCTGTCAACAAACTCAGCGCTCAGGCCCATCACCTCGCACCGGGAAATCACGGGCAGCGCCTGGATACCTCAACGCTGCCGGATGAACTGCAAAAGCTGGCCGTGGCATTCAATGGCGTACTCGAACGGCAGGAAATCGCCTGGCGGCAGCTTGAAAGTTTTAACGCCGATGTGGCCCATGAACTGAGAACCCCGCTGACCAATCTGATGGGGCAAACGCAACTCGGTCTGTCACGGCAACGCGAAACACATGAACTCGAGGAGTTGCTGGAGTCCAATCTGGAAGAACTCGAGAGAATGACCTCTATCGTCAACGACATGCTGTTCCTCTCCCATGCTCAAGCCGGGGAGCATGCAACCCAGTTAACTGACGTGTCTCTTCGTGAAGAGACCTACAAAACCACGGAGTATGTGGAGCCCTCGTTTGCTGAAAAAAACCTGTCTATTCATGTCGAGGGGGATCTCACGGCACGCATTGATCGGCGACTTTTCCACCGCTCTCTGGCGAATTTACTGGAAAACAGCGCCCGACATGCTGTTCCTGGTACCAGCGTGAAGGTGACGATCGGCAGAGAGAATAATCTGGCCTCCATCGCGGTCGCCAACATGGGCGATCCCATCACCGATGAGCACCTGAAACGTTTGTTTGAACGTTTTTATCGTGCTGATTCTTCCCGTACACGCAGTGATACACATCATGGACTCGGACTTTCCATCGTCAGGGCGGTGGCGATCATGCATCGTGGTGATGTGTTTGCCAGTAGCCAGAATGGGATCAATACCTTCGGCCTGACGCTCGCCATAAACAGTGAATTCGCTGAAAAAGAGGCACATCGTTATGTGAGGTTTGGCATCGCAGGTTAAAAATTAAGAACGTCTAATTATGGCTTAACTCGCTTTGCTTAAGGGGTAATAAATCACCGTATAACCTGTATTCACTCGATATTCGCGTTGTCACAGGCCTTCGCTTATCGAAAAAAACCTCCCTTTCCTTTGGTGAAAATAGCTTCAGCACCGATTCTGACAAACTTGTCAGGCAGCGGTCAGCCTGGTGACATGAAGCATTCGGTAAACTCACGTTATCGTCACCGACATAACCCTCCCATCTTTAATCGTGCCGATAACAAAGGAAATGGATGATGAAAAACAAGATTCAGCAGTACCTGCTCTGCACCGCTCTTACCTTTGCCGGTTCAATGGCCACCTTTGCTCACGCGCAGAATGCGGCGAAAAATAAAACAGAAAAACCGTCTCGGGCGCAACAATTGATGGGGGATATCGCCCCCAAGATGGCGCAACTCACTGACGATGTCCTGTATGCCGATATCTGGGAACGGCCACAGCTCTCAAAACGTGATCGGAGCCTGGTGACCGTCAGTGCTCTGGTGGCGATGGATCGTCCTGACCAGTTGCGTTCTCATCTGCGTCTGGCTCGCCAGAACGGTGTCACTGAGGAAGAGTTGGTCGAAACCATCACCCAGCTTGCTTTCTATTCAGGGTGGCCAACGGCAGTAACAGCGATATCCATTGCAAAAGAAGTGTTTAAAGAAGGGAAATAGTTTTTTTCTGCAATGGATTAATGGGTATTTCTCTGGTTAAAGGATTGAATAGATATGAAAATATTCCTTATCACACTGGCGGCGCTTTTACTGCCCGGTACGCAGGCTATTGCCGCAACGCAGGAGGCAGTGACCGTCAGCCCTGCGGGCTCACAACCCACGACGTTGGGTGCTCCAGAGTACTTTACCGGCACGGCCAAGGTTGACTCACGGTTTAAAGGCTCTGCCCCGGCCCGAATTTCTGGGGGAACCGTCTCATTTGAAGCCGGAGCACGAACAGCCTGGCACACGCATCCCCTTGGACAGACACTCATCGTCTCTTCCGGCACGGGTTGGGTACAGGAATGGGAGAGATCGGCCCAGCCAATCAAAACTGGCGATGTGGTCTGGATCCCGCCGGGTGTCAAACACTGGCATGGCGCATCCGCAGCAGAGCCGATGGTGCATATTGCTGTTTCAGAATCACAGGACGGTAACACCGTGACGTGGATGGAAAAAGTCACGGACGACCAGTACCCACGATAATGAAATACAGCTTTTGCATTTTCGCTGAAACAGGGCTGCACTGAGATATTAATGGACGGCAGACAAGTGAAATACACTGAGCTCAAAAATATTATTGATATCAGATGCAAAAAGCCTATCCGTTAATTAGCCCTGCTTATTAACTCATTCGTTTTACCAGCATAGTCATTTGTGAAAATCTCTCTATGATTCAGTTATCCGCGATGACATGAGGAAAATATCTTGAAAACCTTACTGAAAACACTCACCGCCTGTATGTTGGTTGGCGGATTGGTTTCTCAATCTGCCTTTGCTGCCCCCATCCCCCCCTTGGTTATCCAGTCTCAGGGAAGTTTTGCCGCAGGTGGCGCTGTCGTTACGACACCAGGGCAGTTTGATGCGAAAAAACCGCTGGATCCGACAGGCCAGACCTATCATGGCGATCACGCCTCTGTGTTTTATCAGATCCCACAGAACCCACACAAATATCCCATTGTGATGCTGCACGGTGCTGGACAGTCCGCCCGGACATGGGAAAGCACACCGGACGGCCGCGAGGGTTTTCAGAACATCTTCTTGCGCCGTGGTTTCTCGACCTATCTGGTTGATCAACCACGTCGGGGGAACGCCGGTCGCAGTATGGTGGAGGGAACCGTCAAACCGGTTGCCGATGAGCAACTATGGTTTAATCAGTTCCGTCTGGGTGTCTGGCCTGATTTCTTCGAGGGCGTACAGTTCTCCCACGATAAAGAGACATTAAACCAGTACTACCGTCAGATGACCCCCAACACCGGCCCCTTTGATATCAATGTGATTGCGGATGCCATGTCAGCCGCCGTGGATAAATCCGGCCCGGCCATTCTGTTTACCCACTCTCAGGGGGGTGGCCCCGGCTGGTTTACGGCGATGAAGAATGCCAACGTAAAAGGGATAGTCGCGTTTGAACCTGGCAGCAGCTTTGTCTTTCCACAAGGCGAAGTCCCGCCGCCAACCAAGAACGCCTTTGATACCGTAAAAGGGGAATCGGTGCCCCTGGATCAGTTTATGGCACTGACTAAAATTCCTGTGCTGATTATCTACGGCGACAATATCCCGGATAAACCGACGGCTTTGCCTGCACAAGATAGCTGGCGCGCCCGGTTGGCTGTTGCGCGTCAATGGCGGGATGTAGTGAATAAACATGGCGGAGACGTGGCGGTTATCCATCTGCCGGAAATCGGCATTAAAGGAAATACTCATTTCCCCTTCTCTGATTTGAATAACGTTGAAATCGCCGATCTGGTCTCAAAATTCCTGAAAGATAAAAATCTTCAGTGATAAATAAATCGTGGAGTCGTTGGTGACTCCACTATTGCTTATAGCGGAGCGCATTCAACAGCAACGTAAACGCAGGGGAAGTATGCTGCCGATTAGGATAGTAAAGGTGGTAACCCGCAATAAACGGACACCAATCTTGCAGAACGGTGATTAACCGTCCGGCTGCAATATGCTCGCTAACAATATCCTCGGGTATGTAGGCAAGACCGATACCGCACAGTGCGGCATTGAGCCGTAAGGCTATATTATTAAAAACTAACTGCCCATCCACCCGAACTTTAATTTCCCTTCCCTCTTTTTCAAATTCCCAGGGGAAGATGCCACCATAGGTCGGTAACCGAATACTAATACAATTATGTTGAGTCAGTTCCTGAGGATGCTGCGGCACTGGATGGGTAGAAAAGTAATCCGGTGAGCCGACGACAACCATGCGAATATCCGGGCTGATGCGTACCGCGATCATATCCTTGGCTATCTGCTCTCCTAGCCGGACACCGGCGTCATAGCGCTCCGACACAATATCTGACAGCCCGTAATCGACCATCAGTTCGACACGAATATCAGGGTATTCCGCCAGAAACGCTGACAGCGCAGGCTGAACGATATACACCGCTGGGTGTTCCCCCGCAGTTATGCGAAGAGTGCCTGCCGGGCGTTCCTTCTGTGCTTTTAGCCGCGCGATTTCGGTTTCAATTTCCTCAAGTCGCGGCGAAAGCAGATTAAGAATTTGTTCTCCAACTTCTGTGGGAGAAACGCTACGCGTTGTGCGAGTGAGTAACCGCAAGCCCAGTTTATCTTCAAGCACCCTGATAGTCTGACTCAGGGCTGACTGAGAGACACCCAGCTTCGCTGCTGCCCGGGTGAAGCTACGCTCTTTGGCGACTAGTGCGAACGTGGCCAGATCATTGTAGTTTTCCATTCTATTTATTAGTCCAACTAATAAAGGCATGCAGATTATAACATCTAATCTTATTACAGCGCGTGCGCTATCCTTCTTGGAACAAATACATAAGTACAGGACAAGACCATGAACACGGTAACATTGAATAACGGTATTCAAATGCCGTTGCTGGGATTTGGTGTTTTTCAGATGACAGACCCCGCCGAATGCGAGCGGGCTGTTATTGATGCCATAGAGACCGGATATCGTCTAATAGATACTGCCGCCTCTTACCAGAATGAAACACAGGTGGGTAATGCCCTGAAGCAAAGCGGCATTGCACGCAATGAACTCTTTGTCACCACCAAACTCTGGTTGCAAGACACCAACTATGCAGGTGCAAAAGCACAATTCGAGCGATCACTGAATCGTCTACAGCTTGATTACGTTGATTTGTATCTGATTCACCAGCCCTACGGTGACGTTCATGGCGCGTGGCGTGCAATGGAAGAGTTGCTTGCTGCCGACAAAATCCGCGCGATTGGCGTCAGTAATTTTCATCCCGACCGCCTCGCGGATCTGATGGCGTTTAACACCATTCCCCCCGCAGTCAATCAGATCGAGGTTAATCCGTTTAACCAACAACTTCATGCCGTACCGTGGATGAAAAGTCGGGCTATCCAGCCTGAGGCTTGGGCACCTTTTGCTGAAGGCCGCAATGGTCTGTTTCAGAATCAAATTTTGACAGAGATTGGCAAGAAATACGCCAAGAGTGTCGGCCAGGTCGTCCTGCGCTGGATCTATCAACGTGGCATCGTTTCACTGGCTAAATCCGTTCGCAAGGAACGCATGATTGAAAATTTCAACATCCTGGATTTTGAACTCAGTGCGATGGAGATGACACAGATAGCTGCAATGGATTCGGCCACCAGTGCCTTCTTCTCTCATCGCGATCCGGCAATGGTTGAGTGGCTGGCCAACCGTAAACTGGATGTTTAAGCATCCACACACTCATAGTAGTTCTAAAGTGAATAGTCTCTCCATTATGTAGAAACACTGGGCTCTCACTGTAATGTCACCATTAAAATGAGATATCCATCACAATTATTACATGCAAATATTTTAGGGGCTTTATTGGGGGATTAGTCATCAAGAACCATCAATTTAAAATAATAAAATCAAGTAATTAAAGCAAAGTTTGAGCCAAGTCAGAGGAGCCATATTTATGTTTTCATGCCTCTTTGCGAATCTTTATACAATTTAGATTCAACGAGTTAGTGTGAAAAATCTTCCCGCTGCATTTTCATTTCCCCCTCCGCATCGGGCAAGATTGGTGGTCTGATTTGGGGTCATTTCAGTTCGATTATGGAGTGACCACCCAATGTCTGTGAACGACACTAAAATCCGCAGTCTCAAGCCTTCTGAAAAACCTGTCAAAGTTTCCGATTCACACGGTTTGTACCTTTTGGTCAATCCAGGTGGTTCACGTCTCTGGTATCTTAAATATCAAACCGAATCAGGACCATTGGCCACGGATGCCATGGCCTGTAGTGCCCTGATGGAATCTGGTCTGTGGTCACAGGATGCGGTTGAACGCCAGATGAGTCATCAGGAACGCAACAGCCTGCGGGCGGCTTACCCCCATAAAGCAGAATATCTCAATGCCCGTAAAGCGATGATGCAGTGGTGATCGGATTATCTGGATATGAACCGAGAAGGATATGTTGCATCATACGTTTATGCGCAACATAAAACGGCTGGAACAGCCTGATCGATAACGCTTTGATAACAGCAGCCCCTGATAGATGAGGCTGTAGTCCCAGTCCCCATGAATTATTTAGCGAATTTCTCAGCTTCTTCGTGAGTCGTGATGAAGCTTTCGCCAAAACCAATCGCAATCAAAACGCCCACGATATAGCCTGCTAGCTTACTGTTTAGAATTTTCTTGAGCATCAATCCCCCAATTCAGAGAAGTCATTATCCTATACCCTTTTAAAATATTGGAGAAGACCCACAATAGTGCAGCCCTATAATTTGAATTATCTTGCAAAAATACACGCACTTTCAGCGATAATGAGTAAATGACATGGTCAAAAGGAAAATTGCCCCATGAATACCGGATTTATCCTGCTCTGCATTTACGGAATTGGGGCTATTGTCTCTACCCTCATCATCTTTCCACTAACACGTGATCAGAGCTTAGCAGTAAGGTGCTTATCATCATCTCTTATCGGATTAACGTGGCCCTTGAGCCTGCCCGTTGCCTTACTGCTTTCGATATTCTGATTAATAATACAGATGGATAAATAATCAGGCCGAATCACTAAGTGCCTGATCCAATGCCGAGAATATATTTAATTTACCCCTCGTTCAGTTGATAGAGCATCCCACTAGTTTGATTCCGGCCATTTTTCTTTGCCTGATACAATTGCAGGTCAGTTTGACGCAGAAGTGCAGTTGACATACCGATGCTTTGATTTTCTTTGCAGCAGACCCCAAGGCTAATGCTAACAAAGGGGTAAACTGTGGAACCAGAATGTTGAATTTTTTGCTCAAGAATTTGCAGCCTGATAGTTTCTGCCATATCCATTGCTCCGGCTAACTCGGTGTCGGGGAGCAGACAAACAAATTCTTCGCCACCATAGCGGGCCACCAAATCCGCAGGGCGTCGGAGAGCTTCCCGGATAACTTTTGCAATACTCCGCAAACAATCGTCCCCTGCCTGATGCCCATATAAATCATTATATTTTTTGAAAAAATCAACATCAATCATGATCATGCTAAGTGGAGTCTGGTTACGATTTGAGAGTTTCCACTCCAATTCTAACTGTTTATCAAAATAACGCCGGTTATGTACTTCGGTTAATCCATCTAAATAAACTAGTTGGCGTAATAAGTCGGATTGAGCTTTAAGCAATAAGTGTGTTTTCACTCTAGCCCGAACGGTGTTCCTGTTAATAGGTTTACTGATAAAATCTACGGCACCTTCGCTAAAGCAGCGAGTTTCGGTCTCTTCATCAATATGCGCAGTGACAAAGATAACAGGAATATCCTGAGTGTCTGGCGATGCCTTGAGTCTGGCACAAACCTCAAAACCATTCATACCGGGCATTTCAATATCCAGTAGAATCAAGTCTGGATGTTGACTAATACAGACGTCGAGTGCCTGTTTACCACTGGTGGCCATACACACATGATAATCGGAAGAGAATGCTTGATAGAGCATCTGAATATTTATCGGATGATCATCAACAATAAGGATCTTGGGCTTCCCCGTGCCGGGTAGATCCAAGGTCAAATCTTGCGAAAAAGAATGGATTATAGTCATATCTTCTTATCTCTCTGAGTAGGAAGATTAACCATCAAGGCTTGGCATAACTTGATAGCGTTGGCAAAATCTAGTTGGTTTACTGCATCATTTAGGGGAGATAATTGTCCATTAAGTTGCTTAGCAAAAGTCATCATCAATTTATTCATCAACTCTAACGCAGCCATATCTGAGTTTTGTAATAACAGCATCAAACGATTCAGTTCCAACTCGATAGGTTTTATATCAACTGCCTCTTCCACGACATTATTAGTGTTATCTTTCGATAGCATTGGGATTAGTGTCACTATCCCAGATTGTATAACGGAGACTTTATTTCGCATCTCGCTCAGTAATTGATTAATCGTATCTGCCGTAGGTATCGCGCCCTGGCTAAATAACTTCTCCCCCTGCCCCGCACTCAAAGAAAGACCCGTGGCCCCCAGCTGTGCGGCAAGCCCTTTGATGGTATGTAGCAGACGAGATGCCGACAGATGGTCACCTTCAGTCAATAATGTCTCCAACTGGGTAGGGAAATTAGCCAAATCCTCACTAAGCAGCGATAACATTTTTTGGTACAGCGTAATATCGCCACCTAATCGATTAAGGGCGGTATCAACGTCAATTCCTGCCGTTGCCGCGACATTTTTCAATTCAGCAGATAACAAAACAGGCGTTAGATGGCTAACCGTAGCGGCAACATCAGTTTGCCCACTGTATTTCCGTATGACGTGTATTAGATTATTCAAGTCAAAGGGTTTACCAATATGGTCATTCATTCCAGCAGCAAGGCAGGCATCACGATCAGAGGCCATCGCATTAGCTGTCATGGCTATAATCGGTAAGTTTTTTAACCCAAGACTTTTTCGAATATATTTCGTCGCATTGTAGCCATCCATGACCGGCATTTGTAAATCCATCAATATCAGATCAAATGAAGACGGATGATGTTCTAATATCTCAATTGCCTCTTTGCCATGATTGGCAATACTGACCTCTGCTCCCTCATCCTCAAGTAACTCACGGGCTATTTGCTGGTTATTCAAGTTATCTTCAACAATTAATAGCCTTATACCAGACAGTCGGTGTAAAGATTCGGTTATTGCCGGTTTCGCAACATCAGGTTGTTTGCGTTCGCTTAATGCATCAATCACTGAATCCAACAACATCGATGCGGTGATCGGCTTAACCAAATAACCATCCAGTAATGCCTGCTCTTCTTCGCTGCGCTGTAATAACATTTCGCGATCATGGGCGGTTATCATGACAATCATAGGGCCGTTATCTACTGGCATCAGTTCACGCACACATTTACTGGTCTGCCAACCATCTAACCCCGGCATTTGCCAGTCAATAAAGAGCGCCCCGTAGGTAATACCACTATCATGCTGCTGTCTCATCAATTGCAATGCATCATTGCCACTGGTTGCGACATCAACGGTCCATTTTAGTGATTCCCCCATCCGTTTGATCAGGTCACAGGCGGTCGGATTATCATCAACAACCAAGACTCGTAAATTATTCAATGCCTGTGCTCTGTTTACCAAAGTGTTTGGTGTTTCATTATTAATAACCAGATTGGTAGAAGAAGGTAGCGACAGCGTTATGGTGAAATGAAATAGGCTCCCTTTACCCGGTTCACTTTCTAAGGTGAGTGTCCCGCCCATCAGTGCAACAAAGCGCTGGCTTATCACTAGCCCTAAGCCCGTGCCACCAAACCGGCGCGTTGTCGAGGCTTCTGCTTGTGTAAAACCACTAAAAATACTTTCTTGATTTTCTGGTGCAATGCCAATTCCGGTATCGCGCACCCCAAAATGCAACGTAACGTGATGGCTATCCTGTGTGATAACTTTGATGAAAAGCACCACCTCACCAAATTCGGTGAACTTCAGCGCATTGCCCCCCAGATTGGTTAATATCTGCTGGAGTCGCATGCTATCGCCTTCAACAAACTGGGGTAGTGAAGGGTCAATATCAAATAAGACCTCAACCTTTTTAACCTTCAGATTGCTCGATAAGATAACCGCCAAATCACGCAACATCACATGAATATCAAACGGGATACATTCCAGTTCCATTTTACCGGATTCGATTTTGGAGAAGTCCAGGATATCGTTCAGCAAGCGCAGCAAGGTACGCGTGGCGGCTTCACTTTTAACCGCATAATCAGCTTGTTTCCTATCAAGACCCGTTCTACGCAGCAATGTCAGCATGCCAAGGATGGCATTCATCGGGGTCCGTAGCTCATGACTCATATTGGCCAAAAATGCAGATTTGGCCTTATTGGCTTCTTCAGCAGCTTCTCTGGCTGTTTTCAGGATATTCTCGGCCTCGCGTTGTTGAGTAATATCCCGATTAATCCCCATCATCAACATTGCTTTGCCACTTTCATCCCGTTCAACCGTTCCAGTTGATTGAATAAAGTGGACTTCATTTCTCACCACAATACGGAAAACCTGGCGATAGACACTTTCATTTTCTAACGCCGCTTTTATTGCACTTTTAACGTCGGGAATATCCTCTGGATACAAAAGGCTATACCAATACGTCAACGAGATATTGGCATTGTGTAACTCTTCAGGGATCCCATAGATATTATTCATCCGCTCATCGAAAGAAAGCGTGCCGTCTGGAATGTTCCAGGTCCAAATACCTAACTCAGCAACATCCGCCGCTCTGACTAATTGATTTCGAGCAATAATCAGATTGGCTTGCTGATTTTTATTGGCTGTAATATCAACTTGAATGGAAATATATCGCTCAATCTGGCCAGTACTATTGTTAAACGGAGCAATCGTGGTATCGACCCAATATAAAGAGCCATCTTTAGCTTTATTACAGATTTCTCCACGCCACGAGATCCCATTAGCAATGTCATGCCACATCGATTGCCAAAAATCAGTCGAATGTGTATGAGAATCAACTAAGCGGTAAGTCTGCCCTATAAGTTCTTCGCGACTGTAACCACTGATAGTACAAAATGCGTCATTAACATCCGTGATTATCCCATCCCGGTCTGCGGTAGAGATAATACCGTGTAAATTAAGGGTGCTGAGTAAGGCATTATTTTCACGTAAGGCCGCTTCAAGACGTTGATAAGTCGCTTTACGTTCACTGATATCCGACTCAATAGCCATAAAGCCGATAAGTTCACTCTTATCGTTATAACGCGGTTGAATCTCCAGCTCAATCCAATATTCTTGCCCCGATTTAGCGCGATTGACTATTTCACCTTTAAATGGCTCTCCGGCATCTAACGCAATTTTCATCTCACTTGCTACGCCTTGGTCTGTATTACTGCATTGCAGTAATTTCCCCGGCGACTTGCCGAAAGCCTCGGCTAGACTGTATCCGGTAATACGTTCAAAACCCTCGTTAACCCAGACAACTTTACGGTTTACATCGGTAATAACGACGGCGTTAGAGGTATTCTTGGCCACTAAAGCCAGACGTTCAAGATCTGCAGTCATATTCCGCGCCAGCATTTCTGCCCGATTACGCCCACTGATTTGCTGGCGAATAAGTAAAGCCAATGCCGAACTGAGCAAAAGGCCAAAAGCAAATAACAACCAAGGGACATAACGCTCTATTTGTGCTTCAAACACCGGGGTACTGCTGATTCGCAGTGTCATTTCTCGGCCTGGTAGTGGCAAGATGCTGGTACTGTAAAATATTCTGGCGGCTATTGCTCCATCATGACCCTCTTCATCGGGTATGAAATGTAGCGCGGCGATTTTTTTTGCACAGATTAACGACCATTTTTGCATAAGGTCGCCGCGCGATAATTGCCAATTCTGCATAATGTAAAATTGAACGCTAGAAGTTTCTAATGATTAATTCGCTTGCCTGCTTCTTGTTGTCCCCTAATGAGTATTTCAGGCTCACAGTGTCGATATGCAATCCCTTAAAGACTTCCCGCATCTCAGGGATATCATTGACTGAGATTATCATATTCCCCTGAATAGAACGCGCCAACTCAGCCATTTTGGCATATTGGTCAAGCCCGAACTCAACACCGTATCCACAGGTCTGCCAGTAAGGTGGATCTAAGTAAAACAATGAGTGTGGACGGTCATATTTTTCCACACAATCGGCCCAACTCATGTGCTCTATCATTGTGCGGGATAATCTCAGATGTGCCGCTGATAGCGTCTCCTCAAGGCGCAGCAGGTTCAATCCTGCTTGCCTAGTGGTTGAGGTGCCAAATGTCTGACCATCAACCCTACCGCCAAAGGCTGTCGTTTGCAGATAGTAAAACCGCGCCGCCCTCTGTATGTCAGTGAGTACCTCTGTCGGCGTGGCTTTTGTCCACTCAAATACCTGACGACTGGTTAACGCCCATTTAAACTGTCTTACAAACTCCTCTAAATGGTTCTTAACTACTCGATAAAGGTTAATTAATTCACCATTGACATCATTAATAACCTCTACTTTAGATGGCTCTTTGAGAAAATATAGAGCCGCACCACCACAGAACGGCTCGACATAGCATGCATGTGGAGGGAATAGCGGCAAAATATGTTTTGACAACCGGCGTTTACCACCAACCCAAGGAACTATAGGGGTACTCATAAATATATGCCTCGCCTAATGATCGTTTTAACTGATTATTAATTGGTATTCGATCGGTAAAATCGATCAAATCGAATTGGATACTAAAAAAGCCGCATAAGCAGCTTTTTTAGTACTGTTGGTAAATACTTATTCTGGTGATAGTGGCCACTCAATATCGGGCGCTTTCGATGTGTCTATACGCATAAGAAGAACGCGATATTTTTTCCATGCTTTCAGTTGTGCGATTTCTTCAGTTTTAGCCATTTCCAGATCAACGGCATCTTGCAGTATGCTGATTTTCTCTGATGCTATTTGCATGAGTGATGATTTTTTTGCGAATGCCATCGCAACAACTTCATCATGAGTCGGCTCCGGTTCTGGCGGCGCAGTGAAAGTGCCATCAGCATAAGACCAGCCGATGCCGCATCCAGACCCACCACCTACGCCACTACCTCCACCACCGCCAAGCGGGCCGGCAGGTATCGCTTCTCCCTCATTTGGCACCCACTCTGTTACACCATCCCACGTCACAATATTAATTACTAAGCCATTAAGCACTACAGCATACTTACTCATTAAAAATACTCCCACACAACACAGTAACCATCGGCACCATTTGAGCCTGCATAAGTAGTACCTGCCGCCCGATAATTACCCACACCGCCGCCGCCTTTCGTTGGTAGCGTTATCGTGTAGCCGGTACCGACATAATGACCACCACTGCCCAGCTTACTCGAACCGCCGATCCCGCCCGTGCCGTTCAATTTCAACTGAATCCCTAAGCTACCTTGATCGCCAGCGCTCGTTATTAAACCCGTACCTACAACGCCACCACCGCCGCCATTTGAGCATGCCGTGTCTACAGTTCCGACAGCCACCGCCCACCCCGCCGACAATCCGCCACGACCACCTTTTGCTGTAGCTAAAGAACCGAATGTAGTATCTCCGCCTGCCGAACCCGCAGCGGGCGAACTGTTTGCAGCAACAACCCCCATTGCACCGCCCGTGCCAATTGTTATTGTTGTTGCTACTGGATTTGTGATAATCAGGAGGCTATACCCGCCAGAACCACCACCACCACCCGCGCTCGCACCTGTTGCGTCAGCAAGATAACAACCGCCACCACCACCACCCGCTGCAACAATTTCGGCAATGGCTAACTTGCAACCTGCGGCTGGAGTGTATAGTGCAGAGGAATTGAAAATTTTCGGTGTGCCCATCAGCCGCCCAGCAAATCCAGATGAATCTACTGTTTGAACTTCACGGACTGTAAACGTTCTGGACCCAGCATACCCACCGGAACGGACATCGAATATTTTAAAGTTTGTGCTTGATACAGTGCTGGGCTTTATCGTTAATCCAATCTGTGTGCCAGTGGCATAATCAACTGTTATGCTGATATATAAACCCGTGGGGTAACTCACCCCGCTTGGGACATTTATCCAATCTGAAGAAGAGGCCAAATAATTTGCACCAGATGTGAATGCAAAATTCTGAAAATCAAAATTAGGGATGACAGTCATGCTCGGCAAGCCAATGCCAATATCAGAAAGGTCACTGACAATCTTTCCTGCGGCGTCACTGACAGCTTTCACGGCCTTGGGTGTCGCTGCGAGTGTTTCACTGGCGCTCGTTGTGGAACTGTTAAGCTGAACAATCCCTTTAGTAAGAAGACTCGCAGCGGGTGTTTTATCTGAAATTAATTTTTGAATTGCGAGAAGTAACTGATTATTTTGACTCTCATCTATGTCGATTCCGGCGGAAGTTAATACTGATATTAATTCCTGCTGAATATTTCGAGTGGCATCTTGACTATTATTCAGCCACAGGCCCGGAACAATCGTACCTTGCTCACCCGTAGCTGGATTGCCATCATGGAATGCATTGTCAGGGGTATTAATCGGCGGCATGATATTCTTCATTATCAGCTCTCCTGGTAAGTGAAATAACAAAAGGTATGGGCTGGTTTGAGATTATTAAATACGGTCTCAATCACCGAGTCTGAAAAGGAAGATAAGCGCTCACCCGCTGCCGATATGCCCGCTCTAAATCTGAATGTTTGGGTCTTTGAACCGAACACATTCACTCGCCATACCCAGATAATTTCTGGCACCATGAGTGTGTCACCTGCGCGATTAATGCCCGCCCTGAACGGCTCCAACTCATCAATGGTTATCTGATATCCGGCACTGGCGGCAATGCGTTTAAAATAGGGAATACTGAGCCCACCAGACTCGGACAACTTGATAAGCACAACTTGCAAACGCTGTTGATAGCTGGCTTCCGGCTCTGCCGTAATATCCAGAACGCGCTCCCAATCAGCAAGCAGGCTATTGGCATAGAATGGAGTGACGCCCCCCAATACGGCATTAGCCAAAAGAGAGGCGGCATCAAGGGCATTACCTTCAGCCTGAATTTCGGCATTGATTTTTGGCTGTTGCGAGTCATAGGCAACAGGGGGCAATAGCAGACCTAATAATGTTGAGAATTTCATAGCAAGGCCACAGTGATCGTGCCGACACGCAACCACTCAACCACAGTGCCGTCGACTTGCGGGATAACGTTATTGATAGGGGAAATTATTTGTCGGTCAGTAACGCCAGTAATAAGGGAAACCAACATTTCAGCCTGGCTGCGAATAAAGGACTCGCCGGGCATCAGGCGGTTTACATAGTTATTTAATGTCTCTTTAATTAATGTTTCCGCTACATCGAAAGTAATACCACTCAATGTGACGTTAACGTCGATATCAAATGTTTTAATCGTTGGTGCCATCACCAATGAACTCTTGGCCGTCACCGGACGAACGTCATCAATATGGGCTTGTGTTGCGGTAATAATAGCTTGAGATGGTAAACCATCGGCAGAGGTGATCACGATATCAACGGTACCTAAGCCACGGCGTAATGGATAAACAAACGCTGCCGTTACGCCAGTGACTTCCAGCGCCCAGCGCTTATAGTCATATTTATTACCGCCAGCAGGGGGGCGACGAATAATATCGAGCAACCGTGCCAGCAGGTCTTCCGGGCTTTCCTGGTCAGTACCGCCCCGCATAACACCAATGATAACGGTGCTATCCAACCCGTCAGGTGTTGACGACAACGTGCCAGACATTACCTGCGCCGTATTCCCTGCCGTTCCTGCAATAGATGCCTGCGCTGTCACGGTTAACTTGCCATCAAGCCCGATAGTCGCCTGCTGCGTGGTCACAAATGAGAGTGTGTCGCGCGTTATCGTTAATCCACTGGCCACGGTGGCATTAGGCTCACCGGTGAGATCAATGGTGCCGGTTGCGGTATTTGCGGGCTTGCGAACGATGCCACGGGTACGACAATGCAACTCCAGAAACTCAATATCAGCAGTGTCGGGGAATATCTGACGAACAATCCAGCCTTGATCCTGATATATTCCGCCCGCACAACTGGCCACAGTTGAGGCCCGAATATAATAATCACTGTTTTCAGAAATATCAGCATCGGCTAATAAGTTACGTATATCGCGTAAGATATTGGAACGGATAACCTCGACGGTGGGTGTAATATGCGGCATCAGGCAACCCTCACTGGATGGCTAAACGTTTCAGATTGATTAGATGCGGTTTCCACCACAATATGCAGCAGTAGCCATCCGGGACGTAATCGGGTGGACGTCACAGTAATCACGGTTGCACGACTATCATCAATCAGGCGTTGTAATGCCTGTTCAGCATATTGGCGAGCCAGGGTATAAACACGGGGGATATCTTTCTCGCGAGCCAGTTCATGCAAGCGTGAGCCCAGCGTGGTATCGGCCCACCATGAGCCCAGCGGCACCATGAGGCATAGGTAAACGGCATTGGCCAGCGTATTGATACGTTCGCCAGTGTAGTCGCGGGTTGAAGGGTCAATTAGCATGTCCATGCCGCCACTATGGCGGCACAGAGCAAGAAAATTCAGGTGAAGAGGTTCAGTGGGTTAGGCTTTGGCGGCCGAGGTATCACCGCTCATGCTGTCAATGTGATGATGTCCGGTCAGGGATATATTACCCGCTTGCACATCACCGTTCGTGGTGTAGTTGCCTCCGGTCTGCCCGATATTACCCTCAAACGTTGCCCCAGCGCCACCCTTGATGGCCATACCGCCATTGCCGGTAATTTTAGCCTGGGCGGTAACTTGTTCACTGGCATTCACCATTGGAGTATTGAAATCAGCCTGAGTATCCGCATTGACTTCGTAGTTCTTACACGTCACGCGGTAAGTATCGCATTCAACATCAATGATGCGTCCACGCTTGAGAACGATTTTAGCCCCCTCATCGGTATAGAGTGCCACTTCCCCGGATTTTAGCCCTTTTAGCCGATAGGAACCATGTTCAGTGGCAATCACAATACCATGCGAGGTTGCCCCGCCGAGGGGCAATATCACGGCCATCGTGCCGGGTAAGGGATTGGAGGTAAAACCGTAGTGCTGGAACAATTCATTATCTTGCAATTGTTCACCCGCCAGCGCTCTGGCCTGCACAGTTTGAACCTGTCCGCCACTGTTAACCCGTGTTAACACCGCCCTAAATGCCTTTCGAATACGGTTTAACGCCGCATTAATTCGCCCATCGACACTATTCCACATCGACTATCCCCAGTTCAGTATTCTTCTTACCCTTTCTTTTCCGGCCTTTTTTCTTTTTCGGGAAGGCGTCCGGTATCCAGATCCCATCCTCTTTTAACCGTAAGGTGGTGGTCTCGCCCTCGGGACGGCCACCGATGAATTCACGCCCCATCAGAAAGAAAATGGCGTCAATAGCATGGGGTTCACTGCGGACATGAATACGCTGGCCAGGCTCCCATAATATGCCATCAGAGTTACGATGACCGGCAACCACGGCGGTCAGGCTGTATCCTGCAAGGCGGGCATCTGCCATCGCCTTACGTCCGCGATAGCGCACCTGATCCAGATTATCTGCATCACCCACCACCATAATTTGCGGACGGTAATACGGCACTGAAGGGTCTTTTATCACCGTTTTTAGGCCATGAGTGCCTGTTTCTGCGGAACCCGCCCCCTGGCTTAAGTCGTCGTCCTGGTCATCGTCTGAAACATCACTGGTCGCACTTTGGATGCTGGCACCTTCGACATCCACAATACCTAGGTCGGCAGAGGATTTAGACCCCTGACCATGGCCCTGCGCCAAAACAGTGAGCTCGGAGAATGAGCCATTGATTGACGAATTATCATTGAGTGACAGCAGATTATTGCCTTCGCCATCAAATCGCATAATTAACGTGGCCACCGGGGGAGTAGTGTAATCCGGGCCACCAATGACTAAAGTGCCGTCGGGCTCAAACCATGGCCATAATCCACGGCCAGCAGCTGCACGGACTAACGCATCCCAGGCGCGTTCGCCGGGCTCGATGCTCACTTTATCGTTACGAATAGCACTCTCGGCATTAATCCGAATCTTAGTGATACCCAAGGGACGCACGATATTGGCGATCACTTCTTCCAGCCCCAACTGGCGGGAGGTGAAAATAGGTGCGGCGCAATCCACCAGGATGGCGGCACCATCGCGACCCGACAACGAGAGCGTGCATTGCTTGCGGGCGATGTTTCGCTGGATGCTGTCGATACGGCCCACCATGACGGTATCTGCTCCGACCTTCACCTGAACGGGGACGCCGCGAGTAATGCCTGGCGGAAATACGCCATCAGGTAGGCCCAACGAAACAGACCAGGCATCGGCGGGGATCAAGAAATCAGAATCAATCTGATAGCGACTCCACGCGCTATGGACTTTGCCATTAATCAAAATGCTAACGCGGTTGTCCTGCTCTTTCTCAGATGGCGTAGGCATAGAGCACATCCCCTGGCTGAAGGTTGTTCGGGTTACGCAACTGAGGGTTGAGACGCTGCAACTCAACGGCACGACGATAGTCACCGTACCAACGGTGAGCCACTAAATGCAGGTTGCTGACGCTATCAACCCGACGCTGTATCAGCGGTGGGCGGGTGGTTATCATGTTTGCGGCTAACTGCTGTACGGCCAGTGCAATATCTTTTAAACCCTCGACCACCGGTTGCCAGGCAATCCCCAGCGCAGTTGGGCTCGAACTGACTTCTTGTGTGGCATCCGCATACTGATCGCGGTGCTGGTCAATGGCCGCTTGAATAAACTGACGGGTATCATTAGCAATACGTTCAATCTCAGTCGGGGAAAGCAGACTGTTGATGTCTTCATTACTGAAGATATCAGCGGCGTCCTGCGCCAGTTCGCCAGCGACCACGATAGTGACCATGGCAATCAATTCAGCGATATCTGCGACTGATACACCTGCTGGCATGTCGACAGGCGCGGTCTTTTCCCCTGAGACTAGAGCGGTAGGTAAGTTGGCAATCTCAGTCAGTTGGCGATGAGACTCGCCCCAGTCAGACATTGTAGCGTTTGTCTGGCTGATGGCACTGGCAGCAGAAACACTGCTGCCACTTGAGGTGGCATTCTGCGAGGTCAGGCTGACCGCACTTTGCAGGTCACTCATAAACGCGCCAGGGTATTGCACAAAATCAGTTGTACTGCCGACAAATCCAGTTATCTCACCACGAAAAATGAGCAGCATATTGAGTGCCGCAGACGCCAGCGCCTTAGATTTTGACATCAGTTTTTTAGCATCACGCAGCGGGGCTAGCGCGTTATCCATCAGACTCTGCTCGGCATCCATGAGCGACTGCACCTGATTAAAAATGACATCAGCCTGGGCAGTGGGATAGTCCTGGCTGAAAAAGGGGTTACCGGTTTTTGACTCAAGAAATACCAGTTCAACGGTGCAATAATCCACATTCTCGGCATCGTGACCGACCTGGCACTCGATGACCTGCATATTCGGCATCGAGCCGTAAATAGGGTGGATAAGTTCACCTGCACCGCGCTTATCCAGCGCTGCAATAAAGGATTGCAACCGGCTATCGTAATCATCCCCCCAAAACAACGCAGATAAACGGATGTTACGGGCTTTGCGGCCCATGTCCTGAACATCCGCCCCATCAATGTAGGGGTACTCATGCTGCGCAATATCACGGCTCCAGCTATCGCGAGCATTGACCACATCAAATCTCACGCCACGAAATGAGGCGTCTAAGATGCTATCTGACCAACTCATTGAGGGCTCCCTGTTGGGCCGCGCACGGCTTGCGTACCGTTGTGGTCATTGACAATTTCGGCAAGCACACGGCCATCGACCTCTAATTTAGTGGTGAGCTGGATGGGCTGATTCTTTTGCCCCTGTTGGCCAGCAGACAGATAGGACGGTACGCCAAAGCCTGCGAGGTTATTGGCTTGCGCATTAAAGGGATTAACATCGGCAGTGGTAATGTTGGACGGAACTGAGATTGATGAGCCTTTTTTGCTGAATCTGTCCTTAACGACTGACCAGGCTAAATCAACAAAGGAATATCCCGAGGTGCCGGTTGATATGGAATCCACTTTCCCCGCCATATCTTTCTTGGCAAAATCTTCACGCAATGCATCTCGTACAGTAGAGATGGCGACAGAACCTGCGGTAATATAGAGCAAAGGCACGGCAATACTGTTACCCGCCATTTTCCCGAGCGTACCAGGTGCACTAATCCCACCGTTACCTGCTGGGCCAGTGCCACCACCACCCATAAGGAAGCGAAGACCGGCAAATGCCGCTGCCGCTGCGCCCATAGCCTTAATACCATCAGTTGCACCGACAACGGCTGTTGTGAGCCCAGGGTATTCTTTAGAATAATCGGTTAAGTTTTTGGATAATGTGCCGAGAATATCTGAAAGCGGCTTAATGGCATCCATCTCAGCAAAGTCTTTCGCATTATTAAACTGCTCTGCTTTAACATCATTGGCATTAGACATAACTGAGAAATTAATATCACCAGCTGATTCGCCTGCATTTAAATTCCGTTGCTCATTACTCTTGTTCACAACGTCTTTTGCATAATCTCTATTAGCTCGATAGCCAATTAGAGCCTTAAGCGCCTGCTGGTCGGCAATTACCTTACCAACAGATGAGCCTTCCAGAATTTTAGCCATTGACTCTAATATTTGAGCCCGCTCACCCCCTTTTGTATTACGGAGTTGATTCTGTAATTCCTGATACTTTTTATCACCCGAAACGACTTTATCGACAATACCTACAAAAGCATCAACAGAATTAATACCTTTTTCTTTCGCATGAGCGAGAGAGCCAGGGAGATCAATACCCTTACCGTTGTACTTTATTTTTGCCAACGCCATGGAGGTATCGCGGCTATTTAATTTAGCCAGCAGGTTTGCAGTGTTGTTACCAGCCTCATCGCTGTTACCCGCAGTAATAGCTGATGTCTGATTCAGGGCAAGCAGGGTTGAAAAATCATCTAATCCACGCATCCCAGCACTTGAAGCTGATGCAAGTTGTCCTGGCAAATACTTAGCCATATCAGCTAATTCAAAACTACCTTCTTGACCAGCAACAATTGCCATATTCAATGCTTTGCCAATATCCTCATCTTTAACATCAAAGGTCTGCTTTAAGCGAATAGCGATGTTTGCCAAGTCTTTTGGGTCAGCTCCTGTTGCAGTTGCATACTTCTGAATAACAGGTAATAGCGTTTTTACCGAATCCATACTAACTGCACCCGATGCCAGCATGGCGTCCAAAGTATCAGCAGCCGATTCTTTTGTACCACCACCGGTTGTTACTGCATTCCTGACCAGACCACCAAGCTCTTTTTTACCCTCTAGTCGACCTTCAACGCCTCTCTCTGCATAAGCTGTATTGGCCATCATGGATATACGGCGGTCATAACTCATCTGGTTACGAACCGGTTGAGCCAAAACCGCACTGGCGGCAGTAATACCACCCACCACGGCTGCTGCACCCGAGCCCAGCATTCTAGCCCGCTGTAAGCCTGTCATGCTGTGGTTAGCGCCATTCAGTTCATTCTTTAGCCGACTGACTTTATCGGTCATGGCACTGAATGCGCGAGCCTGCTCATTAGCAGACATCACACCACTGCGGGTTAAGCGAAGATAGGCGGCTTGAGTTTGTTGGATTTCGCGCTGAATATCCTGTTCAGAACGCACACCCAATGTGGATCTGGCAGATGCCTGGCGTTTCAATTCAGCTTGTAGACTACGGGAGGCTTTAATACCCTTTTCAGCACTCTTTGAGTCGGTATCACCCAACTTCTCAGAGGCTTTCGCTGCATCGGCGGTTTGTTTTACCGTATCTTGTAGGGTCTTTTTGAGTACTTTAGAGGCGTTATCGCGGGCGAATAACGTCAACGCCAGATTGAGTCCACGTGACATTTATCGTCCCCGCTTTTGTCGTTTGGATTTAACCCGCTGGGTAGTGGTTACCTTGTTATTCCCGGCTGACGTTTTCTTGCCATTCAGCCGGGCTAATGCGTCAAGATGACCATCTAACTCGGTGTGGGTCATTGCATTTATTTGTTGCTCACTGACTCCGTGTTTACCGAGGACGAGGGTAATAAGTCGGTATCCGGCAAGGAGCTGTTCGCGGGCAACCGCTTTTTTTTAATGGCGGCAATATGAGCATCAATAATATCGAAATCATCATCGGTTAATTCATTCAATAATAATTCCGTGGTGATATCTTCTTTTGGCATATTTCCCAGGCTAATTAATGCTGACGCTATAATTGCCACTTTATAATACAACTGTGCAGCCGGGCCTTCTGTCGTACCTTGAGAATCCTGAGTATCGGTTAATGCAGTAATAGTGTCTTTTACTACCGGCAACCGGATAGAGAACTCACGGTGAATAACCTCACCAACTGCAACCCCGAAAACTAAAAGCCCTTGTTCCGTCATTATTCAATTACCTCACGCAGAGCATTCATTGTGATATCAATCATGGCTTCATTATCCACCGTGTATTTAGCGCCGGTTTCTGTCGTGAAGCAGTCCAGATAACTGGTGCGTTTACCACCGCTACCATTGAGCGGGTATTGCGTGACTTTGGCATTCTCAATAGCAGCCCAGTCAATGTTGCCATCTAACGGAACGACAGCAGAAAGGCTGAGTTTGTATTCCGCAATGCCCCGACTAAAGCCTTTGGCTCGTCCGGTCTTGTTCATGGTTTTAACTAACTTACGGCCCGTGGTGATATCGACATTCAAAGACGTGACTTCAATTTCCCGCCCGTCGATTTCCAACACAATCGAGCCCACATATTCATCTGCTGCCATGGTGATGGCTCCTTACAGTAAGAGGTCAATGCGGCCAGCAAAGACATGCAGGCCATTAACGATATCGACAGGAATTGCAGCGTTGAGTCGGTTGTCGTCCTGAGAATCTCGTTCAACAATCAGACCAGATTTGTTCGCGCTGACCTCTTCGACTATCTCCAACTCTTCCAGTTTTAGCAGCACGTCCAGCAATTCACTGCGTACCTTTGGCCCCGTTCTGGCGCTCAGCTTGTCGCGAGGGAAGCGCAAGTCGATACGCTCCCGGCAGGCTTTACGCACATAATCCAGGGTACGAATGGTGGTGATATCCAGCAAGGACACATCCGGCGTTCCTGCAAGGTTTTCGGTATAGGTGCTGATAGCACGGACGATCTGCACGGTATTGCCAGGGCCGACTTCAAACGGAGTTAACCCATTATGCAACGCGTTTTCCTGTTCATTACGCCCTGGGCGGTCAGCAAGTGCGGTCACGTCCAGGCTGCTCATCACCAGCGTATTGAGTGGCCGTGCCGGGTCTTCTTCACTCGCAATCACCGCCGCGTAAGCCGCTGCGATTTGTCCTGGCAATTTAACTGACCCGTTATGCCAGCCCAGCGTGACACGGCCACCATTGATATCCCCGCTCAGCGTGGTGCCAGTAGATAAGGACTTAGCCCAGCCTGCAACACCGAGGGCTCCGCGCTGCTCTAGTGGCCCACCGACTTCATCCAGGTGGTTACGCAACGCCGTTAATGCTTCTGGTGTTGAGTACGGACAAACAAGGATGTTATGGCCCGCCGCAAAGACAGCCGCTAATGCGGGTGCAATATCAGGGTCTAGTTCACCCCCAGCCATGGCAGTGATAGCGGTGGTGACACCCGTTGCCGTGGATTGGGCGCGTAACTTGATATCGTTACCCAGCGCACCTTTATGGCGGCAAGTAAGTGTGATAACGCCTGCGGCAGACGCAGCGGTCACAGGTAAGCTGGTCTGACTGGCCATCGCGGCAATCAGATTGCTGGCAATCTCATCAGGGGTGTCTGTTGCGGCCACGGCAACATCAATGCGAATATTGCCAACCAACAGACTGACCACGCCGCTGGTCGCCGCTGTACCCGTCAGGGTTAAGGTGCCTTTAGCTGCCTGACCTGCTGTGGCATCCGATACACCGATAATCTGCAATTGCAGATAGCGATTACTGGTAATGGCATCGATGGCCATCAAATGGGCTTGCGAGCCGTAACCGAACAATTCAGCGGCCTGCGCATCCGAAAACACACTGGTGGCCACAAGCGGTAACGCGCTACCCGTTGACAACATCTGGCCGATAATCAAGACCAGTTGCTGATTGCTGGGTAACGAGCGAACCGCCAGCCGGGTGTTGAATTCAAAGTATTTACCCGGTTTGCGGATGCTCGACGGAATGTTATCAAATGCGATATTAGGACTGGCCACGGGATGCCTCCGCTTTGGTTTTGGCTTTCGGTTCAACTGCATCGACAACGGTCTCTGTCACCGGCGCATCTTCAGTCGCAGGGGGAGACTTACTCTCCGCCACGATAATCAGGTCACTGGCGGCGATTTGACGCAGGTAATAGGCGGTGTTGGGGACATCTACAGTGTCGCCCACAATATATTTTCGGGCATTGTGCTGATAGGGAACACGAACCCCTTCAGCCGCTTTAACTTTCAGTATGGTCATGATGAATAATGTCCTCAGCATCCGGCGAGAGTGGGGTCTGCGGGATGTCATAACTAAGACGGGTGGTAAGCCAGTCAGCATCCGGCTCACTTTGACTGCCCAGATAGCCGTTAAAGATACTGTCAATGGAATCAGCAGGCGGATTAACAACAGGGAATAAGCCATTCTCCAGCGCCTCTTCAATCCAGTAAGTGTCGAACTCGCAGGCGAAAACAGACAACGCCGCATTATCCACTTTGGTGTTAAACAAGGTGCGAACGCGCCCCGGCACCAAATGCGCAATCCTGAGCCCCAAATCCTGACCGGATAACAAACGGCGCACGGCCTCGACCATTTTATAGGTGCCAACCTCTTCCAATCCGGGGCCACCCTGGCGCGTTGCTTCCTCGCTGCGCACGTTACGCTCCCCAACAATCACCACAAAGCGCCCATAGGTTTTGTATTTACGCTTGGTGATACTGGTGTTTTCAGTCTTCTGGATACCGCCGAACGTCACCCAAGCAGCAGGTAAACGGCGGTTAACTTCAGCGGGTTCTGCGTCCATTTCCCCCCCGTATGAATGAACACCCTGAACCATGCGACCCATGCCCTGGCGTAACCGTTCACAAATGGCCTTTTCCGTGAGTGCAATAATCAAAATGCGCCCCCATTAGTCGAGTCACGGCCAAAGTTACGGCCCGCAGAAGAGAAGCGAATACGTGGGCTGGACTCGACCACTTCCCCGTTAGGCAATTTACCCAGGGTAATTTGCCCGGCAGCGACACGCTCCAGGTAACGGATAGCATCTTCATAACGCTCACGGATTTCGTCAGTGCTTTGGGTTCCGGCACCGCACAAGAGATAGCGGGTGATATCACAGCAACGGCCCACAAGAATGCCAGGCGTATCTGGCCAAGGCGTTGGATAGCGACCCGCCAGATAACCGTCAATTTCAGCGCTAGCTTGCGTCAGCTTGACGTCAATCACATGGTCATCAATCTGACCTGTAAAATTACGGTCAGTGAGGGCGACACACTCTTTCTCACCGAATGCATCCACCATATTTTGACGAGTCGCATACATGGTGCTTTACCTTATTTAGTCGTTTTGGCAGGTTTAGTGCCTTCGGGCTCTTTGGACTCCGTATCGGGAGCTGGAGTCAGGCTGGCAATCTGCGCGTTGAGAGCGTCGATTTCCTGTAACTGGTCGGCAACGGTGGCGTTAGCACGCTCATTGTCTGACTTCAACGCATCAGCATCTTTCGAAAGCTGTTGCAGGCTGCTTTCCAGTTCCAAATTACGGGTCTGTAGCGTTATCATGCTGTCCTTTAACTCTATAATCTGGCCTAATGCCTGCTTTAACGCCTCGCTTTGGTCTGTATTTTCTGCCTGACCATCAGGCACATGCGACACAACAAGCATGGGCTCAGCCTTGAGCTCAGCGAGAACCGAGGGACTAAAATGACCATCAGCGTAAGTCTGGGTTTTATCGCTGTGGGCCATGCCACAACGGCGGAAACCATCCCGTTTGGCGGTAATTTGAATCGGCATTATGCAGCCTCCCCAGTTGAGCCATACGCCATCTGCCAGAAGCCGTAACCACCCGCCGCACGCGCTTCAGCACCGAACAGAAACTTCTTGCGCATGAAAACGCTATCGCTGTCGTAGTCCGTTTGCTCAACGAATACTGGTTTTTTACGCTCTTGATAGATAAGCGGTTTGACCGGGCGAGTTGTGTCCAGAAGAAACCACGCGGTATCTGAGACTAGCTCTGGAACCACTAATACCTCTGCCGTTCCTTTATAGGTGTTTGGCGTGTTATCAGGGAACCTGTCCGCTGTCATCAGGTAGTTAGCGGCATCCTCCAACGCAGGGGGAACGACCAGGATGGTTGGACGAATTTTGAGTGAAGAACCTTCCTCATCTTTGAAACCGCGCATCGCGGTACGGGCGGCACCGTAGCTGGCTTTGGCGGCGGCAAGGGTATCCACTGACAACCGCTTAGTGCCTTTATTTGAAACGGATACCCCTCGCACAGGGTGGTCTGTATCAAAGAAGGGCTGACCGTCATAACAAAGGTTGTCGAATCCTTTACTCAGCAACTCAAACACGATATCAGAAGGCAACTCTGCGGCGGACTGACCGGCGGCAGAGGCTTGCTGGGCATAGCCCAACAGTTGATCGTCTTCAATATGATTACGGTCAACTTCAACGGTGGCTTCAAAATCATCATTGACGACGCTGTAGTTAAAGGCTTCAAGGGCTTTAACGACCTTGTCACCAATCCACTTGCGCATTTTGGGGAAGCGACTCAACCAGCTATAGTCGTTTTGTCCGCTGGTTGACGGTACCAGCATGGCCACTTTTTGCCAGTCGCTTGGGGTCTGATCAAAGGCATTCTGAAAGGTGGCTTTCAGATTGACGAAGATCTGTTTAACGTTCTTAAAGTTTACAAGCACGGTATTACTCCTTAAATCAGAACCCAAACACCGTCAGAATCAACGATGATCACTTTACCTGCGACAGGACGCTCATCAGTTGCACCATTGCTTTTTGCAACCGTCTGACTGTCCGCAACGTAACAATCTTTACCTACATCAGCCTGCGTTACGGCATCACCCGCAAAGTTAGCGAAACACCAGGCTTTCCCACGGCGGACGAGTGCGTCAACATCGCCGTTAGCACCCGCGCGGTTATCGACATAACCATCGGAAACGCCCAGCGTAGTCTGTGCCGCCACTGCCGATGCCATCACCGCAAAACCACCGGCATTGCCACCAATGATGTGACCACCAAAGATTTCAGTTGCCTGGGCGACAGGAACGGGGGACAGCTCACCATCACGCCAGGGCGTATTGCGGTCTCTCATTTCTTTTCTCCTTTAATGAATTCAGCAATTTGCTTAGGGTCTGTACCGAGAAGCGAACAGATAGCCGTATCAACTTCACCGTCATCTTCCTCATGGGCTGCTGGCGGTGAACCGGCTGGCGGTTTGCCTCTGGTCTGAGTTTGGGTGAGCGCGGCAATTTTTGGCGCTTTATCCAAAAAGCTCTTCAAGCTGTCTGGATTAGCCTTGGCTAATGACTCGGCCCAACCTTTCTGTGCCGGGAGTAAGCGCCCGTCAGACAATGCGGCGGTAATGAGGCCATCACATTGCTGACTGGCCAATGCGGCAATATTCGCTTGAGCCTGAGTGACCGCTTCACTGACGGCCTGGTGCATAACATCGACAGAAACCCATTTAACCGGGTCTGGCGTGTCGAGCTGTGCGGTCAGTGCGGCAATTTGCGTGTCGTGTTGGTCGAGCATTTGGAGTAAGTTCACCGATGCCGCTGCTGTCCCTTCATTATTTGAAAGGCGGTTAATCAGCTTCATCAGTTCGGCACTGACTTCTTCCTGCGTAGCAGATAGCGGCAGATTGAGCATCCAGCGCAATTGTTCGAGTAGTTCGTCCATTCCGGCGTTACCCTCAGAGGTTGAGTTGATGGCCAGGACAGATGCGGCAGCTAACATCACCTCATCCATATCATCCAGAGCCGGTGTGTTAGTCAGTGCTGCATGGAGTATGTGCACCACATGACCGGATTTGTTGTAGCTAAAAACAGGGGAAATAAAGCGGTATTCACCCGCAAGGATCATCGCGGCTGCGGCGTCAGTCCATTGCACATTGACCGCAAACAGACCTTTTTTGTCTCGCCATTCGAGCTCTTTAAACCAACCCGAGGCAGGCGCAGGCTGGCCGTTCTCGACGAGACGTAATGTCTGGTGTTCGTAGTCAATGACGTAAGGTGTTGACCTGGCGTTAGCCGCATCAATGAGCCGCTGTGCAATCTCAGCATTCATCAGCCAGTGATCGCAGTCTTTAGGGCGACCATCTACCGCCCGGAATTCACCAGCGGGAAAGAGCTGGATGGTTCCGAGGGTCGCTTTTTTGATTTCGATTGCCAGAGCGGCGAATAATGTTTTCATGCCACCGAGAATACGGGGCCGTTAAAAGGGTATTCAGTGGAAGGGGTTCAGTGGATTACATCGAGGGATAACGCGCGGATCATCTTGCCACTTCACTCAACACATTAGCAATGGCGTTAACCCATTTTTAAACACGATTTAAAAACTCGGTGGTGCGATTAAGACGGGTAAAGTCCGGCGAGAGTGTCAGTAAACGATTAAAACGCCCTGCGTCGATTACAGGACGTTTACGGTTACGAATCAATAACACGGCGAAAGTAGTCTAAACCGGTGTTTTCCATGGCTTCCACATCCTGCTCGGTCAGGTGCAGAAAAGGACGCGCGGGCATCTTGATGGTATAGGCACCCACCGCCGCTGTTTGCACAAAATTGGACTTTGACTTTTTGACGAACCGGTTGCCGACTTCACCATTTTTATGCTGCCTGAAGTGCATATCCTGCTTACGGGCCTTACGTTTGATTTCCCCGCCGAACTGGTGAATAGCCGCATAAGCCACATTGCTGCCGACGCTGGCGCTGTCATTATCGCTTTCCGAGACGATGCTCGCCGCCAGTCGTCCCGACAACTGTAGAATCTGACCACCGGCGCGTTTCTTCGCATACGCTGGACTCCATCCCATCCAGTCGGGCCGCCCCTGATTTTTAAAGTTCTCTTCAACCGCATCACTCATCGCTGCCGCGAGTTCACGCATCAATGGCCCCCGGTGCTCAAGCTTGCTGATAAGCTCACCCAGGGAACGCTCAAAATCAGTCACATTGAACTTGATACCGATACTGCCACCCATCAGAGACTCCCCGACAGCACTGTGAGGTTAGCCAGCTCATTGCGTTGAACCTCAGACAGCACCGCGCCTTTGTGCATCAACTTGACCGCCAGACCGGTATTACCGGCGCTGAACGGAACAGTCACGCCATAGTCACTTTTTCCCTGGCGAACGATGTAGACCAGTTGCTCATCATCGAGCAATGTCGCCACCGGACGTTGCAATAGTTCCGGCAACTCCGCCCATAACGGCCCAGGCGCATCCAGTACCGCATTATCAAACGCCGTTAAAGTCACAGAGCCAGGCGCTTGCCCGCGCATCTCCAGTTTGGTGAGTGTCTCGGGTTCAATAGCGCCAAGATGACGCAATGAGCCTTTGGGTTTTGGCTGGAGTGACACCTGATTTACCCAGCGTTTAACATCGGCTTTAACGGCATTTAACAGCGTGTTATCGCTCAGGGTTTCTTTGACGGCGAGGGATGCCAGGCGCGGAGACGCCACCGCAGATTTATCCATTAACCGTTGCCCCAGAGCGGACAAATTACCCTGGCCCGGATTGTGACCAAAGCCCGCATCAGGGGTATACAGTTCGCCATTGATACGAAAAGCCTGAACTGAGCGCGTATCATTTGGCCCCCATGCCTGTTGCACGGTCTCAATTCTGTCCTGGCTGGATTGCACGGTGATGCTATAGCGGTTGATATCCGCCTGAGAACGCGCCCGAACGCGGCAGCGGCAACGGTAACCATCCGGCGGATACATAAACTGCCAGACCGGATCATCATAACGGGCGGTAAAGCCATTTAACGCGGCATGTTTAGGGCGAGTTAGCCTGTCCATCACCGCGATCCGCTCCCAGTAGGGACGAAACTCGGCGTTGGCGAGCTGCTCTTCATAGCGGCCCGCGTTATAGGCTGACTGCATATTGGTCTGGAAGATGGTTTTCAGGCGGCGCGGGGTGAGCTGCTTACCTTCAAGAACACCATCCGCATCGGCCACCAGTCCTTTCCCCATCCAGCCTTTTTGCTCCAGCACCGGGATCAGTTGCTTTTTGAACTGCTCAAAGGTGGTGCCGTTACGCAGGCTGTCATTCAGGCTATGGCGAACATCTTCCAACACATCTTGCTTCAATATCCCTGCCACGGTGAACGCCGTGGCATGGGCGCGGGCTTCAACGTCATGCCAATTAAAACCGATGGTGTAGCCCTTCGACTCAAAATAGCGAATAGCCTCTTCTGGTTTAAGCGTCATCGCCTGGGCCAGATTGACATCAGCTTTCGGCATTGAGATGCCCCCAGATATCAGCGACAAATATGGCCTGGGCCAGCAGCTGCTGGAGCTGATTATCATCCAGCGCCGGATAACTGGCCGCGATGATATTGATAGCTTCGTCAGGCGATTGCCCCTGACTTAGCGCAGCAACCAGCGGCGTTATGAGTTTCTCCATAGCCTGATTGATGGCTTCAGGCACTGTTTGTGCCTCATCAAGAACCACCTGCGCGGGGTCATCACTCTCCGGGTTCGCGGTCAATGCCACAAAAGATTTAAACTGTTGTGGGTTGGATGCCAAAGACAAACTGGCTGACATCGGCGTGGGTTCTGGCGCGGTCAACACATCTTCGCCTTGTTGCGGCACAGGGATACCGAGCTTCTTATGTATCCACGAGGTCGGAATGGTCTTTACCCCGGCGCTCACCAGGTTAGATACCCCCTCAGAGAAGACTTTAATATCCTCAATATCACGGACATCAAAGACCAGCTTAGGCTGGCGACGGGTGCTAACTTCTTTGCCATTGAGCGCCAATAACATCCGAATAAAGCCCCGGAAGAATCCCTCAAGTTGGCGGGCATCAGAGACCAGAATGTCATGGCGCACATCGTTATGGACATTGCCCAGGGCATTGGTTGAGGATTTGCCATCGGCCTGGCTGGTTAGTGTTGCACCCAGGATA
The DNA here is from genome assembly GCF_048593885.1 of Yersinia sp. 1252 StPb PI. Lineage (NCBI taxonomy): Bacteria > Pseudomonadati > Pseudomonadota > Gammaproteobacteria > Enterobacterales > Yersiniaceae > Yersinia > Yersinia sp. 1252 StPb PI. Next base: position 46,217 of record NZ_JAZGQE010000005.1, read on the forward strand.
ACTTTAGACTCTGTGCGTTCCGCCCAATCAATCATGGCTTGGAACGGGTCAGACTGACCAACGGCCGCAGACTCAAACTCAATCGAACTGCCATCAGGAATGATACCCGCCGCATCATGGCCCAGCGTTACCAGCGCATGAAGCAAAGAATCTTTTTCTTGTTCAGTGGCTCCTGGCATGTATTTACCAACACGCAACGGCAGTCCGTAAATTTCCAGAAATTCCGCCATATCACGTAAGGCATAGTTCTTAAACAGATAAGGCCAGACCAGCACGCGGTATAAACCGGACTGCGCAATAAATCCGGGCTTAGCGTTATGCGTATGTACCAGCCAGCCGAACGGCCAGAGTTCAGCGCCATTAAAGGTACCGTCATTGAGGCGTATTTCGTCGTTGGTCTCCGGGGTGGTACTGAACCAGCGATGGGGGCGCAACACCATCTTGGTGGGCAACCAGACATTTCCCTCCAGTTCCCAGGTCTCAATTTCCTGCGCGGCAAAACCATGACCGATAGCATCGGCGGCATTGAGAATGATATCTTCCATATCGGGGATGGATTTCAGCCAGGAAGAAACCACCACCGCCAGTTCTTTTTCGGCAGCAGTCGCATTTTCCGGTGGCTCAATGCTCCAGTCCAGCGTCAACAAGGCATTCTTGCGCTTGGCCATCTCCGAGAAAATATGCCCGTCACGCTCCAGCATATCCTCAAACAAGTCCGCCTGCGCGGACAGGTCGCCCCGTTCTGCGGCCTCAAGGATATGGGGCAATTTGCGAATGCTCAGCCCTTTGGACGGGTGCATTGGCCACTGGCGGTTAAGCTGTGCGACGCGTGAAGTCTGGGATTCTTTCAGGACTTCACGTTTAAGCGGACGACCATACTGGTCAACGATTTGTCCCATACTACCAACCTCCCGAGCCGAACCGACTGCCGCGATCATTATCTCGGCTACGCGGTACCGGCGTAAATTCAAAGTGACCCGCACCGGAAACGGCCAGCGCCCACAACATGTGCAGGGCGTCCGGGCCATCATCATGATCGGCTTTGGGGAAATGACGTAATTGTTCAATCAACGTGGTCTGGCTGGAGTGCAGGCGGATCAAACCGTTCACCATATGCGGCTGCAATGATTCGATACGTAACAGTTTATCGGTGTGAGGAATAACGGCGCGGGCTGGCACCGGCACACCGGCAATGGCTGAACGCTTGATGAGCTCGGTGCGCAAGAACTCCTGAAACTGCACGGCTTCAATGCTCCACACCAGGCAGCGATAAACTTTCTGCAACTCGATAATGTCCGAGATTATTTTATCGGGCACCCGTTTGCGGATGGCGGCCTCGACCACATCCAGAATGCCGGTGTGACGGTTAAAACCACCGACCAATAAGGCGGAAGGGTCACGGCTGGCACCCTGTTTACCCAGGCTGGGGTCACAAGCCCCGAAGAAAACCCACTCAGCAAGCCGGTTAACCCAGAAGTGGAACACCCCTTCACCGGCAAAAATCGCATCTTCACCGCTGACCGGATCATTCTGATATTCAGCGTCAAATGTGGCATGACCATCACGCGCACGAATGAGCATCAAGGCGAGGATAGGACGGGCTGACCAGGACACAATGGCCCCTTCGTCCATCTCTTCACGATGTTGCTGGTAGTAGGCATTGGCCAGCATCTCGCCATCCTGTCCGTTGTTGCGCAGGATCTCTTCCCATTTGTCCCACAGCGACATGTTATCTGGCCAACGTATCAGGGCTTTAAAGCGGGCGACACGCCACAGCGGATTTTTGAGTGTGCGGGAAAGGACAGAATCATAGTGCAGGATAGTCCCGATGTAGATCACATCGAGCTTACCGCCCGCCGTTCCCAGCGGTAACACGGTTTTCTTCAGCCAATTCTCCAGCTTCTCGCGTTGTTCCGGGCTGCGGACTTGCTCGTCATTCTCGATATCATCCAGCACCACCAGATCAGGACGGTATGGCCCATGACGCAAACCACGCAGTTTCTTACCGGAACCGGCCACCTGAACTTTAATATCGTTGCGGGTCAGGATAGTCCCCATCTGCCACACACGACCCGCGCCACAGACATCAGGGAAGTCCATCAACAGACGCGGGTTGTACACCAGTTCGGCCTTGATGGCTTCAAGCATCGGATACGCCTGATCAATCGAGTCCATTACGATGACCGGGTAATGCTTGATGCCACAAATGATTGTCCACAGGACAAAGAGCTGACTGACCAGAGTGGATTTGGCTTCGCCACGCGGAGCCGCTATTGCATCGTTCTCACCCTTGGGACTCGCGACAATTTCCGGCAGGCGACTGAACAGATATTTATGTAGTTCGCTCTTATCTTTATGGCGCACATAATGCGGGAAATAGTTCTCGATAAAGAACTCATAGCCCGTCACGGGGTCTTTTACCTGCTGGTGACGCTCAGCAATAGCCGCCGCCGAGGGGTCAAAGCCCACATCCTCGGCCTCAATGGTTCTGCGCAGGCTGGCGGCAAGGTCTGCCAGTTCGCTGGCAAAGTCACGCGCGGTGAATTTCTTCGCCATAGGGCTATTCCAGCGCCTTATTAATTTCGTTAATCAGACGGTCATGGGCTTGATAGGTCAATTCGCCATAACCCGCATCCGCGTGATGCTTCCCTGTCGATGTCGTCACAACAATGTAGCCATTGCAGTTAACTTCTACGCCGAGAATATCGCTGGCCATAACGCTGCTATTAGCGGTCAAACGGATTAATTTATCAGCCATAGTGCTTCTCCACTTCATCACCAAAGGGTTCTAAGATTTCAACGAACGCCGCTAAATGCTGAGGGTGCTTCTCAGAAATAAAGATGCTGAGTTTCTGGAGAACATCCAGCGCAATGGCCAGTTGACTGGTTTCCGGCAATATCTTCTTACTGGCGGATATCGCCTTGTTAAAGGCATCAGCCAGACTGGCCAGTAATTCGACCCGCTGTTTTGCGGGAAGCTGTGAATCACCGTTGAGCTGCTCCAGCGTGGTCTGGTATTGCGTGACCAACCCGGTAAGAACTGCTCGGCCAATATCCTCCAGTCCACCGCCTGCAATGACGTGAGCGGCCCGCAATTTATCCCAGTCATCCCCGCCGTCCTGCGCCTCTTTTTTCCAGCGGCGGGCGGTAACAAAGGGGATGCCCGCCTGAGCGGAAGCGATTTCCAATGACATTTGGCCGAAAATATACGACCTACGCAGCCTGTCCCGTGTTTCCTGCGGATGCGCCATCGTTACAGCCCCAAACGGGCTTTAATAAGCACGATAGCCGTCGCAATAAGCCCCCCGGACAAACCACCGGCAATGGCTCCGGCCACCGCACCACGGCGGGTCGCTTCGACCTGAATTGCCGTCATATTGGTTTCTATCCGATCAAGTTTTAAATTGATGTCAGTTAATATCTCCAAGTCCTGCCCCGGAATAATGAGCTGGTCTAATTGGGTGCTGATTTTTTTCAGCGCACTGACTTCATTTTCAACGGCATGAACACGTCGACTCCTGCGTTTCTGGCGTGATTTCATTTGTCTGCCTTCTTATCCAATTTGCCATCAATACGATCAATCGCGCTTCTGACATCACGTAATGTCGTCATCATGAGGTCAAAGTGTGTTTTTGCATCTTCACGCCGTTGATAGTCGGTTTTTATATTTTCAACCGATTTTTCCAACGCGGTAATATCCTTTTTGAGTTCGTTAATCCATAAACCAAAAAGAGTAGAAACCAATCCCAAAATAATTTGAAATGCCATCGCCAGGTCAAATATCACTTAGCACCGCCCGAATAATATTTATTGATATTTATTAATTGCGTTTCTAATTGCTGGCACCATTTCCCGTAGTCTGCGGAATGGGCGAGAATATCTTCTGGTGGTAGCCCGCTATGGGTGGGCTGGGTTTCACGGGCAGTTGGTACAGAACCGCTGGCGGTGGGTTGCACTCGCTTATCACAATCGGCGTAGCCAAGGGCTGACTGGTAGACGCACAGGCTGTTAGGCCCAAGACCAGTATAGGTAGCGCCATCTTTTTGAGTCGCATCATTGATTTGCCTCTTGAGTCTCTGGTTATCGCTATAAAGTGCATCGATTTTGGCCTGCAACTCAGCAGACAATTTATCGCCCAGTTGTTGAGCGGCCTTCAGACGTGCCAGAGCAGCCGTCAGGGCGGCACTGGCGTCATTAGCAGCCTGAGTTTTTTCCTCCGACCAGGTGGTTTTAGCATTGCTAAAAGCCAGCCGCTCATCAGAAAGCTGTTTGCCGTAAATCAATGCCGCCAGTGCAAACCCCGCAGCGGCAGCAACAAGCATCGCTAATAAGGGTTGCCAGTAGGCTTTAAGGAGTTTCAGCATTATTGCCACTGGAGAGCTCCTTATCGCGTTTTAGCGCCTGGTATTTTGATGCCTGGTTCTGAGTGACCCAGGCGGCAAGATAAAGGCTGAACCAGATATCACCGGACTGGCCAAAGATGGTGGCCCACATCAGCGCAAGAGAGGACACGATAAACGCCCCCACCAGGGTGGTATCTGATGTTGATAGCCGCCCAGATGAAGGATTGGTGATTAATTCTTTGAGGGTTTTTAATATGCTCATAATTCCACCCGAGCTTGTACCCAGCCATATAAGAAAGTTTCATTAGCTGGGCGGCCTTCAGCCAATTCAAGGTAACGATGCCCCTGTGAACAATTAAGAGCTTTGAGCAAGACTATTTCGCCTTCTTTCCCTCTGGATTTTAGAAATGCAGATAACGCTACTATCGTTCGATTACCGATAACGCCGTCAGGAATTAGGTCTGGATAGAGTTTTCCGTTTTGATTAAAAGCAGAAAGCCAGCGCTGTAATAACTTATTTTGGAAGGCAGGCCCCATATTGACACCAGTATCGCAAAGCTCATTGGCAATAACGGTCGAGACCGTGGCAATTTGGTCAAAGCGAGGGCCGTACCAATAATCTTGCTCTAAAATTTCACGGGCTTTATCTCGTGACAAATTACGCATATCACCGGTATAGCCATTGGCGCGGGCTGTCTTCTGAGTGACACCCCAGCGGGTTGGGCCGCCAGCATCATCAGGGTTATCAACATAGCCACCTTCTCGCCCGAGAATACCGTCAATTACCTGGTCTTTATTCATGGCAATTACCCCCGAATTTTGGCGGTAAGCGCAATAGATATACTGCAAGTTGGGATTGTGATAGGGAGATTTGCATGACACCATCCAATGGGTTGGGATGGTGTCAGTATTGCTATGGGGGCTTTATATAATCAGTGGAAGGGGTTCAGTGGATTGGATTGAAGTCTATAAATCATCCTGGACTGCTTTTGACTGTATTTTCAGTAATTCTTTTTCATATTCAGGTGATGTGTAAATTAGAAACCCATCTTCTTTACCTGTCGAACGGTTCTTCTGACCTCGCATATAGACAGTGTCGTGATCAAATCTAACATAGATAGCCTCGCCAGAAGTTGATGCACGCTCCATCTCTTCGGCAGTTGATGCGGAGGACGGCGCACCATATTTCTTAATTAAGCCGTCTAATACTGACTCAGAGTTCCGATTCAGTGATATAGCGAGTCGTTGGAATTTTCCGTCTAAGAAAAATGCCATTGCGAAGGTTTTAGCTCCAGAGAACTTGAAGTCTTTGCAAGCATAGGATATTAGGCCAGGTGTATCACTATTATATTTTTCAAATGAACATATATTGGATTTAAGTAAGGTATCTACATTTGAACCAAATTTCACCCCCTTATATCCATCAACAGCTAATACACTAGACGACATTACAGCTAAAGTTAACCCAAGAGAAATTATTCTAAATTTCATTTTTTTTCCTTAAAAAAGATCCTGCTGTGTAATCAAAATGGCAGCTTTACTTTCGCTCACTAGACCCCAAGCAAATCTATCAGAGAATCCATATTTAGGGCATAGCTGAGTCATCACCATCAGTGAAGAGACGCCACTGTTACGCAAGTGCGCAAATTCAGCCAGGAACGAACGGTTACGCAACTCACGCAATGCCCGATCACAACGAGGGAGGTAAAGAACCTCCCCACCAAAGTGCTTGACCAATAGCTGCGCGTTCACATCACCAATGGTTTCACGTAACAAGGTGGCACGGGCTGCGCCAAGTGCACGCAACCCTTTACCGATTGGGAAGGTGGTGCCGCCCAACTTATCGAGCAGGCGAGCTGTGGCTGGATAACCGATCAACTCGGCAATCTGCTGTACAGACTCTGGCAATAGCGCTTTAACCTGCTCAATATCCATCATGATTTCCCTCGACGTTTGGCATCGATAATCAATGCCTGCATCAGTTTTGTCAGTTGATCCAGCTGCAACCAATCAACATATCTTACCTGAAACATATGTTGCGCCATAGATTCAGCATAATCCCATGGTCGGTTTGCGTCAGCCAGAAGTGCCTCAATCTTACTGAGTATCGTCTTCTTACTGGCGGGAACGCTGGGGCGACGTCCGCGTTTTGGGGTCGGTTTAGGCTCAAATCCATGAGCCCGCATATAAGCCACAATACGTTCTTGCTGCTCGATGGAGCAATGAGCCGAGCTGGTTTTACCGGTAAGTCGATAAATAACATCACGGTAGGTTTCATCGTCCCAGGCTAAAGCAGACTTCCCTACATGAATCAGCTGGATCAGTTTTCTGTCCATAGCGCCTCCAGTTGCGTGCGTAAGGTGTTACTGACATTGGTGGCCAACCCTAAGCGGATAAGCCACTCAGACAGTTTACCCATTGCCGCCGCAGGAGAGTTACGCCCAGGGAACTCATCGAGTGCTATCTGAGCCGTCCATACACCACCTTGACAAGTCAAAGTCACCAGTTGCTCAAGGACTGCTCGTTGATTCTGATGTGTTACCTGCACACCAATCAGAGCAGTAGAAGCGAGCGTACGTCGCAGGTCACGGCATTCAAACTTAGTGATGTATTGGGTTAATTTCCCGCAGCCAGTTAGTAAATCAGCAGTATCCGCTGGCGAGTAACCGCCCAATTCAAGCAGCTTTGCCCGCAAGGCGGTAATCTCATCAAAAGCCGACTGGAGCACTTGCAGCAGTTCTTCGCTGTAGTCTTCACCCAACGCTAGGTGACTTTTTAACAAACCCAAATTAGTCATTTTGCACCTCATCCCACTGAGCGTGACCGGTCACATCTGTAAGATTTAAAGTACGTGACTCACGATAAAACCAACATTGTGATTCACCTACAAACGCTGTATTGCAACCCGCAGGTAATGGCAAATGACAGTGATTGCAATTACCCAAGGCCGCCTCTTGCCGCTCCAGTCGCTCCCCATCACAGAAGATTAACAGCTCAACATACTCGCTAGGGATGTATGGTTTACGACCCGGATTGCGGCGCTTACAGCCATCAAGCAGCATTTTAAACCCACGGTCAGAGATAACTATTTCAATACGATGCTGGCCGAACTGCGACTTTGCACGGGCGCGGGAGAGGCGCTTTCGCGCCGCTGCCTGCTCTTTACTGCCAGGGTTAGTCATTTTAACCCCCAACGCTTAATGCGATACCAGATTGCAAATAACACAACCCCCAACTTATCGCCAAACCACTCACACGATTTTCGCCCCATAATTGCAGCATATAAGCCAACATAACCACCAAAGCCTAAAGCCATCCCAATACCAATGAGAACCCAGACAGAATCAATATTAATCGTCATAGTCACCTTCCTCGGCGGCAGTAAGCCTCTCTTCAAAAACCATTAAACCTACAGGCCAAAACAGCATGGTTAATATGAAAGCGATACGAGGAGTGCTTTTTCTCATCCAACCCAGCCGACGCAGAATGCTGGCCCAGCAATAACCAAGGTAGATGTAGGACGCTACTGCCCAACAGATTAAGGTGATTTCTCTAATGGTCATCATGCCTCCTTAACCAACTCTGATTGTTCAAACCCTGCCTTTACAGCATCAACAATGCGGGATAAATATCGATAGGAAGGGTTTTCTACCATCGGCCAATTAGCGTAATAAGGATCATCTCCCAGCAAATCAGAACCCGATAGCCATTTGCAAACATCCGATTTGACATCCTCAGAGGAGACAGCCGCATCCCAATATTCACGTGCTTTTTCTTTCGTAATGTCATTTGCGCGAAGTAACCTGATAATCTCCCGCTTCACAAAAATAATATTATCGTTGTTATCACCATCAATTTGCTGGTCAAGCTGCGGGGATAAATAACCGATTAGATAATCATTGCCACAACGCCGGAAAAACTGACTGATTGTCTGGCCTGACATCGCGAACCACGAGGCTGTCCATGCCTTTCCGTAGCAAGTGATGGTAATTTTCCCTTTGCCTGGCTCGTAGTCATCAACTAGAACCTCAACAGGGTCAAGACGTTCCAGACCAGAGAGACGCATTTTCACTGATTGGCTGATTTCAATTTCCATTAGACTCTCCCACAGATGCAATGGTTGGTTTCAGATGCTCAATGCTCAGGCCACCGGCGCGGCCATTAACGCTAACCACCACAGCACCATGCCCCAATGCCCAAGCCTCAGTGCGGGTGACCACCTCAACGCTGTCAGGGATACCCCTGTTAGGGAAATAGTTGAAACTGCTACCCACAGGGTATTTTTGATTGAATCTTTCAGCTGACAACCCTTTCAGAAAATGGCTCATGGTTTCACCTTCCATTGTTTTTTATGGTGTTCAACGGCTTGCTTCATGGCAACGCGCTGCTGGTTCTTGTGAATAGAATTCCCACGACTATCAAAGAAGTTTAAACGCGACTTACCTGGCAGATTGGGATACTCGATCACCACGCTGCCATCCGTCAGGGTGTAAATACGCTTATTGCCGTTATCCTGATATTCCCGGCTGCTGACATGGGCTTTCATGAGCGGTCTCCCCAGCCTTTGAACCTGGCCGCGTCACAGAACCGGGCGCGGGTAAAACACCATTGCTCATTGACGGCCAGCATTGAGGCGTCGGCGGCTGCCCGCCAAACAGGTAACGCGTCGGCATATTTGAACTGCTTTTCGAGGGCTGCGGCTTTCAGCGCCAAAGACATAAACTCGGGGTTGGTGACACCCAAAGGCAGGCAGCGCAACTTTTTGGTGCTGACTTTTTTACTGGCGAGTGCATGTTTCCAATGAGACAAACGGGGGGTACCCGGCGTTTTTGGCGTGACACCGGCTACCCCTGCCATAGCGTAGCAACGCATATTACCGTTCCAGCACCGGCTAACATGGCCTTTGCTGATATCTTTGGCCAACAGTGCGCCGACACGCGCAATGGGTAAGCCAGTAAAGTTGGCTAGTTCGCGGCCAGTGGCAGAACCCAGTATTTTCAGTGCCTGGCGCAAAGAATCGGTTTTAGACAGGCTTTCCATTATGACCTCCCAATCAATGCAGGCTGAGAATCAGTACCATTAACGCCATGGAGCAAGCTGGCATCTTTACCCGCTCGATATCCAGTATTCGAAGCATCATCAGCCCCTCGACACTTTTTGGCTTCTCGCATATCGCCTGATTGCAGCCCAATATCTTTCTGCAATTTACGATGGTAGGCAGTGATTAAGGTTGCCTCTGTATCTGTAACCGTAAAATCTTTAATGACCTGATAAGCGCCTATTACCCACCCCTCACAGAAGGTATCCCCTCGGGCTATTTTGGTGCTGGCTTTAATGCTCTTGCGCATTGACGCGGTATATTCACGGCGGGCTTTCATCATTTGGCGAGAGAGTACGTCAAAGGCATAAGCTGCTATTTGTGGGCGTTCATTCGGGCCGTAGAAAATAACCTGACGCTGAGCGGTAGTGTAATAATTACGTTTAAAGGTCATATAACACTTAACGCCGAAAGCCCGACAGATGATATCTGCCAGCAGCCCCATATATTTAGGGACAGCCTGAGCATGAGAGGGAGCGCCTTTACTGCCTGCCTCGTTGATTTCCATCAAGTCGATATCAATGGATGTCAGACCATGCTCACGCATCAGGTTTTGAGCCTGACTCATCGCATTGGCAGCTTCATTGGGATTGGTACTGTGCTTAGCCAAATTCAGCAGTTTCTTTATTTTGGCGAGATACTTTTCTTTATTCATGATGATGGTTTTCCATTATTTTGGCGTAAGCGCGCCCCAGCGGGTTTACGCCATGTTTAAAGATGATTTAAAAGCGAATTAAATTAGCCCGCAGGCGTTAATGATCCCGTATTAGCAAAATAAGGTTCTTTATTAATTTCCACGACAGTTGCTGAATCAAAATCATGGGCTGGGCCAACCGTTTTTACTGATTTGCCCCCGCGTAAAAATTTGCACGGTTGGTAGATGAAAACCTTACCCACGGGATAACGCCGATTAAACTCTTCAGCTTTCATATCAGACTCCAGAGATATCAAGGGAGATGGCCTGATATTGGTCACTGTCGCCAATACGCTCATAAACCCGGACATAGGAACGACTGCCGACAACCTGCACCGCTTCGCTGATGGCATCCATCGCCCGTAACCAGCGTGAGTCCTGAATGTCATAACGACGCAGGGCCAAGACTGCCCCGGTATTGATCTCACCCTCTTTATCCGAGGAGAAGGCCCGGTTAATTAAGGTATGAATTTCAGGCCGCGCACCTTCAACCCAATCAGCAAGGCATTCATCAATAAGCGCTTTAGCGGCTTGCAGGCGCTCATCAAAGGCAATGCGGTCTTGCATGGCTCGTTGGATTTTATATTTACCGTCAAAGGTATACAGCGTGACGTTGCCTTTCTTACCACCCAGTGAAACATTGTATTCATTGGCTGACAGGTCAACGAACGCGGCAATGTCAGCAAAGGTGGCCAACTTAAACTCGGTCAGCATTTTGTTAACGACCAGTGCGCGATTGATAATGTCACCCACTAATGTGTCGCGCATTTTGTCGATATCTTTAACCAGAGAAATTGGGGTCAGAATACCTTTAGCATCAACCCAGTACCCCTCTGGAGCGGCTTTATCAGTGAATTGTTTGTTATCAGTGGACATGCTTATTACCTCGTTTGGTTTTAACTAAATATTCAATAACTTGCTTGGTTTTAACTGCTACATGACCAGCTAACCCATTAGCAATTCCATTTGTCACATCATTTTCAAACTGATTACTTTTGGATAGTTCGACGCGACAACTCACACTCACGCGACCAGCATCCACAACTTCGATGATTATTTTTGCCATAACTGGCTATCTCCAGATGATATGAGCGCCGCGCCAGATGGTCATTTTGACCAGGCTACGGACGCCATTGCGGGTTTCGGTTATCTCAACCGCGCCTTGTTCCCATGCCTTAAAGGGGCGGTCAACTTCGATGATCGGACGGCGTAAGCGGGTATTTAATTCCACCACTTTAATACCGGCGCGTAATAAGCGATTAATAGGCTTCATTAAGGTCGGGTTATTAATAGGCAATTGGCACATGGCTTATTCCTTAATTAATTAACATTTTGGCGGCTTGGCGAACGGCACCGACACCCACGGGTGTTTCATTGATATGGCTAAGGCGAATTGCACCGCGCAGTAACTTAAATAAGCGGCGGGCATTGCCTCTTGATTCCTGATAAAGCGCCTCATTGATATCATCTGCTACCGCAGGTAACACACTGGCCGCAATGGCACTGACATCATCTTTAGGCAGGGCATTACCGATATTGAGCGCAAAGGCCACACGGCTATAAAGTTGGACGAATTCGCCACGCTTACCTTTCAGGTTAATCAACAGTCGCGGCATACCAACCAGGACAACGCCGATACCGCTTTTATCGTGCAGACGGCGCAGCACTTCCAGTGATCGATGTGGCAGCAACTCCCCCTCGTCAATCAACAAGACATAGCCCGAATCACGTAATTTATTGGTACATAACTCAAAGGTTTCATGCATGTTGCCGCGAGGGGATAGCCCCAAACGGTTACAGATTTCTTCCAGCAAGACACGAGCGGTAAAACTGGGGTCAACTTCGATTAACAGCGCGGTGGAGTTCTGGCTGGCGTAAGCCTTTAATGCCATGGTTTTACCTAGCCCAGCCTCGCCGTAAATCACATTGATCTCACCGTCAACGTGGGCCATACGGATAATTTCCAGCGCTTTTTTAGATGCTGACGTTGCAACAAACTTCACGTCTACGCGCTGGGCTTTATCTTTCTCGCGAGTACGTTCGAGGAAAGCCTGTACCTCACTATTGACCCTGTCCAAATCCCCGTTATATTTATCTTGTAGATATTGATTGACGGTGGCAGTGCTCATACCGATAGCGCGTGAAACCTGTGTTTGGTTGAGGCTTTTACGTTCCATCAGTTCTATAAGGTCATTTTTAATTGTCATGATTTAATTCCTATGTAGTGAATGAGCGGCATTTGATGGGCGTCAAATAGCCGCTTTTTTATTGCCATGTACTTTTAAATATTCATCGCGATCAGATTGGAATAAGAACATCTCTTCCCGGTCATCATTAATGCGTGAGATATCACCCTGGATAAGCGAGCCAAAATCGGGTGCATCATCGGCAGTCAGTACCGGATTAAGCTCGGCGTTAATCTCTTCGGCTTTTTGCTCAACCAGTTTCATACGGCGGCTATGGCGGTCTTTTGCCACTTTCTGGACGTAATCCACAGGGAAGGCGGCGCGGGTATTACCATTCACAATCGCAGTACAGATAAACGAGCCATCAAGGCGGCGAACGGTAACGCTACTGGCATCGTGAATATCGAACTCAACCAGAACTTCTTCGCCATCGACCTGAATTAAACCCTCAGCAAAATATTGGTTATTGAAGATAGACAGCCAACCGCGCTGGGCGGTACGTTTGACTTGCGGACGGAACATGTCGCGCAACTCGATATCGGAAAGGCGATCAATGGTCTCGCTTGCCAGCAATAACTGGCGGTACTCCGTAGCGGTATAGTGTTTACCATCGTCACGGCGGGGTAATTCGCTGTGCCGGTGGGTGGTGTTATAGGCTTCAATTTCATCTTCTATGGCATCGATAAGTTGCTGCCATGAGGGTAATTTAGCCATCGCCGCCTTTTGGCGACTGTTGAGCTCTTTATTCTTCCCCTGTGCATTGAAGGCTGAATTAAGGTCAACGCTGACCATACGAACCGTTTCGCGGTCAGCAGATTTACCGTTATAGGTGGCAAATTTACGGGCGATACGGGCAGGAATTTCGCGGTTAAGCCGCTCAATAATCCCACGTGCCTGCGGGTTACCGGGGATACCTGTAGGGTGTTCCACACCAAGACGCGATAAAATCCCCGTAATATCAGCATCTAATACGTTTGCGGTTTGACCTGCACCGTTATCTGAATAGTAAATCAGGGGTATGCCGTGGCTCTGCATACCGTGGCGCAGTGCATCAGCCACAGCGATCACGTTCTCAGCCAGGCTCAGGCTCCAGCCGACGACATAGCGTGTCCGTCCATCAATAACCAGGGTTATTTCGGGGGTAAATGGGCGACCATGGTCAGGGTGTGCCACCTTCATTTTCATGCTGTGACCATCCCCAATCCAAACACCATTAACGGGCATTTGTGACCAGTCACGCTTCACATAGGTATTCAGCGCTCGCATGGCAGAACCCGTAACACGGCCACGTTGTTTAACGACGGTTGGCAACTTGTCTAATGCCCGCCGCACGGCATAGACAGAAGGAATTGCGGCGAGCATGGCGGGCTGGTCTGCATACTGCATTTGCCAGTCATGCTCAAAGTTCTCGTAAGCCTCGGCAATGCTTAATCCGTTGGTGGTGCGGTAGTGCGCCATAAATAGTGGCATCCATTTAATGCGCTCAACGGGTTTGCCTTTATTGTGCCCTGGAGCCAATAAAACCAGACGCTCAGAGGGCGTGGCGGCACGTTCATAGTCAACAACCCAACCATTCAGGGTGCGGGTACTGACGCCTGTGCGCAGACCTTTACGGGCATTGGCCATCGCGGCTGCTTTCTGCAAGTTCTCAGGCAAATTATTAGAACGTGACTGGTCACAAATATAATTAATGGCTCGAATGCGTGACAATCCGGCGTTCTGTAAATTGATAACCTCGGTCACCAGAGTGGCGCGGGCATCCGCAATATCACGCTGTAACTTGGTCAGATTGCCGGTGCTACGCTCCAACAGGGCGGGACATTGGCGCATAAGGTCTAATTCATGCTTGGCTTTTACTCTTGGGTTTAAATCGCCGTTAAATGCCGTTTTAACGGCTTTTTTCTCTGCATTTAAAAGAGAGTTAAGGTGGCGCTCGTTGATTATGTTTTGAACGTCAGTGGGTAGGCTTTCAACCAGATACTCGTAACTTAACCCTTTAACCCCGGTTAATTTTCTGCGTGTCCATCCTTCATTTTTGGCTTTTTTGCCCAACCCTTGTGGGGTTTTGGGCAAACCATTAACAGACAGTAATTCATTCAGGGTTATCCAGATCATTTGCCAGCCCTCACTGCATGGCGAGATGGCCAGATAACGGCAGGGGATACGCCGATAGCATTTGCGATAATAACTTCTGCTTTCGGGTAAGAACCTCTGAGGGCATTTCTCAATGTTGATGGGGCCAGACCAGCATCGACTGATAGAGATGTCAGTGACAGCCCCTTTTTGTGTATTGCGGCAACAATATCCGCTCTATGCCAATCAGTTTCTTTCATTGTTTTCTTCCCGTTCTATTTGTTTTATGCCAACCTATACGGTTACACAGGTGTGTCACCTAACGGCGTTACACCATGTGGCTGTTTTGAATATTAGATAGAAACTCAGTTGTTTTCAAATAGTTTCTTTCAAAGTTTCCTTCAAAATGGACGATTTATAATTAACT
>NZ_JAZGQE010000060.1:0-24929 GCF_048593885.1 Yersinia sp. 1252 StPb PI
GGCGATTAGCTCAGTTGGTAGAGCATCTCCTTTACACGGAGGGGGTCATCAGTTCGAATCTGGTATCGCCCACCACTCATCACTCATTGTTAAAAGTATTAAGATTCAAGGTAGTAGAAGTGGGCGATTAGCTCAGTTGGTAGAGCATCTCCTTTACACGGAGGGGGTCATCAGTTCGAATCTGGTATCGCCCACCACTTCTTTTACTTCGTATTATCATATAATGGGTCGTTAGCTCAGTTGGCAGAATAGTTACTTTTAATCAATTGGTTAAAGGTTCGAGCCGAGCGAAGCGAGACAGCAACGCGTAAGCGTTGACCCGAAGGGCGAATCCGCAGGATGAGTAATCCCGCATGACTCGTGTTAAAAATGTCGAATAAATCTATATAATGGGTCGTTAGCTCAGTTGGTAGAGCAGTTGACTTTTAATCAATTGGTCGCAGGTTCGAATCCCGCACGACCCACCATTATATCAAGTACCGTATTAACTCCCCCAGATCTAAAAACTCAAAAACTACACGAAATCGTGTGGGTGAGACCCTGCGTTCAGGTTCGAGCCGAGCGAAGCGAGACAGCAACGCGCGAGCGTTGACCCGAAGGGCGAGGCCAGAGGCCGAGTAATCCCGCACGACCCACCATTATATCAAGTACCGTATTAACTCCCCCCAGATCTAAAAACTCAAAAACTACACGAAATCGTGTGGGTGAGACAAAACTGCATGTCAGTTTTGAACAACGCTTGCGTTGGCCCGAAGGGCGAGTATCAAAATGATACGAGTAACCTGCGTTCAGGTTCGAGCCGAGCGAAGCGAGACAGCAACGCGCGAGCGTTGACCCGAAGGGCGAGGCCAGAGGCCGAGTAATCCCGCACGACCCACCATTATATTTACTACCTCACTACCTCACTTAGAACGCCATCTATTGCTTATTAACGGGCATATCACATCAGTCGCGGCATTAAACTTACCCACTAAAGTTCTCCAGCCTTTGATTACTCAAAGAGTCATCATCCGTGTAAATAGTCCGGGTATGGATCGCAGGTATAAAAAAAGGCGCCGTAGCGCCTCTTTAGAGATTTTTTTCTGATACTTAGAGTACCAGGCCCGCAATAGAGGCGGACAGCACACTGACCAGCGTAGAGCCGTATAACAGCTTCAAGCCAAAGCGTGAAACTACATTCCCTTGGTGCTCATTCAAACCTTTAATCGCACCGGCTACGATACCAATAGAGGAGAAGTTAGCGAATGAAACCAGGAACACTGACAGAATACCCACGCTGCGTGGTGACAGTTCTGATGCCACTTTCTGCAAGTCCATCATTGCCACGAATTCGTTAGATACCAGTTTGGTTGCCATGATGCCACCAACTTGTAAGGCTTCATGAGTCGGTACGCCCATCACCCAGGCAAACGGGAAGAAGACATAGCCCAAGATACCCTGGAAGCTGATACCGAACAGCAAACTAAATAAGGCATTCATCGCAGAAATTAACGCGATAAAACCAATCAGCATGGCTGCAACGATGATAGCAACTTTGAAACCGGCCAGAATGTACTCACCCAGCATTTCAAAGAAGCTTTGGCCTTCGTGCAAGTTGCTCAGTTGCAACTCTTCCTCGTCCTCTGCTTTATACGGGTTGATCAATGACAACACGATAAAGGTACTGAACATGTTAAGTACCAGCGCCGCAACCACAAACTTCGCGTCCAGCATTGACATATATGCACCCACGATTGACATAGAAACTGTCGACATCGCGGTTGCTGCCATGGTGTACATGCGTTTTTCAGACATTTTGCCCAAAATGTCTTTATAGGCGATGAAGTTTTCAGATTGACCCAGAATCAGTGAGCTGACGGCGTTGAATGATTCCAGCTTACCCATGCCGTTAACTTTAGACAGCAAAGTACCAATGATACGAATAACGACGGGGAGAACTTTGATATATTGCAGAATACCAATCAGAGCAGAAATAAAGACGATAGGGCACAGCACTCTCAGGAAGAAGAACGCCAAACCTTTATCACCCATATTACCAAAGACAAAGTCGGTACCGTTGGCGGCAAATCCAAGCAACTTGTCGAATAAACCGGCGAATCCTTTCACAAAACCCAATCCAGCTTCCGAATGGAGGAAGAAGTACGCCAACAACACTTCAATTACCAGCAATTGAATAACAAACCGAATGCGGATGCTTTTACGATCCTTACAGATCGCCAGAGCTAATATGGCCACCACGACTAAGGCCAACGCAAACTGCAGAATATGGGACATGTGTGCTCCAAATTTGAGGCAGGCTAGATTTCGGTGGACATTTTATGTAACGGCTACATTAAAAACGAGATGTAGGCAGCAAATATAGAAATTCACTTGCACTAATGCAAACGAATTAGTGGAGTGGATCACAAAAAATAGGATGTTAATAATTTGCTACGGAAGTAGTTTAAATATGCTAGGTTGATCAATTGTAGTCATTCGTTACGAAAAGGGCGATGGAACATTTAACCCAACTTTTCAGAAAGCTACCACGGGTGATTGCTACACGGCTGATTATACGGTGTTAGCTATCAGAGAGATAAGTTCTACCACGCCAAGTGCGCTTGATAATTATTATCATTTAGATATTATTATTGATAAGAAAGTAGACGTAAGTTTTCAAGGGTAATACTGAATGCTGAATAGCCGTGCTGTCGATACATCCCGCCGTACATCAAGGAGGATAAAACTCTCCCTGATGGGGCCTGCTTTTATCGCGGCCATCGGTTATATCGACCCCGGTAACTTCGCAACCAATATTCAGGCGGGGGCCTCTTTCGGTTATACCTTATTGTGGGTGGTGGTTTGGGCCAACATCATGGCTATGTTGATCCAATTACTGTCCGCTAAACTCGGTATTGCCACGGGTAAAAATCTGGCTGAGCATATCCGTGACCGGTTTCCACGGCCTGCGGTATGGGCCTACTGGGTACAAGCCGAAATCATCGCTATGGCCACGGATCTGGCCGAGTTTATTGGGGCGGCAATCGGGTTTAAATTACTGCTAGGTGTGACCCTGCTTGAAGGTGCTGTCCTGACCGGCATTGCCACTTTCCTGATTCTTATGCTGCAAAAGCGTGGGCAAAAACCTCTCGAACTGGTTATCGGTGGGCTGCTGTTATTTGTAGCGGCGGCTTATATTGTCGAACTTATTTTCTCCCGGCCAGAACTGGCGGCGTTGGGCCGCGGTATGTTGGTTCCTGACTTGCCTAACCGTGACGCGGTGTTTCTAGCGGCCGGGGTACTAGGTGCCACTATTATGCCGCATGTTATTTATCTGCATTCATCCTTGACGCAAACGGCGGGAGAAAACTCCAAGGCTTCTCGTTATGCTGCGACTAAATTGGATGTGGCGATTGCCATGACAATTGCCGGTTTTGTGAATCTGGCGATGATGGCAACGGCGGCGGCGGCTTTCCATTTCAATGGCTATGGCAGTATTGCTGAAATCGAGCAAGCGTACCTCACACTACAACCCCTGTTAGGTAATGCCGCAGCCACTATTTTTGGTTTGAGTCTGGTTGCCGCTGGGTTGTCATCGACAGTGGTGGGGACCTTGGCAGGGCAGGTCGTGATGCAAGGCTTTGTCCGGTTTTATATCCCTATCTGGGTGCGCCGCACGGTCACGATGTTGCCTTCCTTTATTGTCATTCTGGCGGGTATGGATGCAACACGGATCTTGGTGATGAGCCAGGTACTGCTGAGTTTTGGTATTGCGTTGGCGTTAGTTCCATTGCTGGCCTTTACTGGCAATAAAGAATTGATGGGAGATATGGTTAACTCAAAATTGATTCAGATTTTGGGGAAGATGATTGTGTTAGTGGTGGTTGGATTAAATGCTTATCTGTTGATTAGCTTGCTCTAACTTCTTCATACTGGCGGATCGATAGCCAATCATCCGCCAGAAGCTTTTTTAATTAGTCATCATCATGATGGCGGTCATGCCCTTTCCCGCGATGATGTTTCTTGCCGTGGTTGTCATAATGTTTATCGTGTTTCTGATAGCGCCCTTCACGGTAATAATAGTTCTTTTGCCACCAGTCTCTGTTTTGCCAGCGGTGCCCATCCCAGTAATGTCCATGGCGGTTTCGTTCGCCTAAATCCCGCCCCTGATGATCCTGCCACCATCGTTGATCGCGCCAGTCATAACCATCCCAATAATTGCCACGGCGATCTTGCTCACCAATCTGCAATGAAACACTGGGGAGTAGCTCAATACTTTCGGCATTTGCCATAGGAACGAGAGGAAACCAGGCTAATATCGTTACTAATAACAGTGGTCTTAACGAAATAGGTCTAAATATCGTTGGTTTCAAAACATCCACTTTTGACATGATTTATCCTTGCGCAGCTTTATTGGCTATGGCCTATCTTAAACTGCGGTTCGGCAACTGTGATTCAGATAAAACTGTAAAATAAAAAATTGAGATTTATCTGTAACAATGGTGGATTAGGGGCACCGGAGTGCCCCTGTTGGGGGACTTTGGAGAGAGCGTTTACACCAGAATATTTTCAATACGTTTGATTTCTTCGGTGCTGAAATCAGTGTTGGCTAGCATACCAACCGCGTCGTCAATCTGGCTGATTTTGCTGGCACCAATCAGTGCTGAAGTCACCCGCCCGCCACGTAATACCCAGGCTAAAGACATCTGTGACAACTTCTGGCCGCGCTCGTGGGCCAATGCGTTCAACTGGCGCACCTTGGCCAGTTTTTCTGCGGTAAGCTGCTCGGGATTAAGGAATTTACTGCCACTGGCAGCCCTTGAGTCCTGCGGAATACCCGCCAAATAGCGATCCGTCAATACGCCGCCTGCCAACGGAGAAAAGGCAATAGATCCTACGCCATACTCATCCAAAGTATCTTGCAGCCCGGCTTCAATCCAGCGTTCGAACATAGAGTATTTAGGCTGATGAATCAGGCAAGGCGTACCAAGATTTGCCAGAATTTCACAGGCCTGACGGGCTTGCGCCGCTGGATAGTTGGACAACCCGATATACAACGCTTTACCTTGGCGCACCAGCAGGTCCAATGCGGCCATGGTTTCTTCCAATGGTGTATTAGGATCCGGGCGATGGTGGTAGAAAATATCTACATAATCTAGCCCCATACGTTGTAGGCTTTGGTTGATACTGGCTACCAGATATTTCTTCGAACCCCAGTCACCATAAGGGCCGGGCCACATAGTGTATCCCGCTTTGGAAGAGATAATCAGTTCATCACGATAGGGGCGCAGGTCTTGTTGCAGGATGCGGCCAAAGTTCAGCTCGGCTGAACCGGGTGGCGGGCCATAGTTATTGGCTAAATCAAAATGGGTGATGCCACTATCGAAAGCGCGATGCACTAAATTGCGGCTATTTTCGTACAGCGTGCTGTCACCAAAGTTATGCCACAAGCCAAGAGAAATTGCCGGAAGCATTAATCCACTACGACCACAACGATGATACTTCATCTCTTGATAACGGGAGGAAGCTGCCTGATAGACCATGATGACCCTTATTAACGAGAGTAAACGACAGTTTAGTGTATGCGTTTTCACCGACGACGTAAGCTAACGGGATCACAAGATAAGGCGGAGAAAGGGATGTCAGAAAATAATTACAGTGGTAGCTAATTAATAATTTCAAAACATTAGATCTATTGATTAATTGCTTAATACTTAATGCAATATAATAAGTATTAAGGTTGGTGTCATGATGGCAAGCAGTTACAACGTGGCTGATTATCTCTTGGATCGCCTGGCGCAAGTGGGAATCCGGCATCTATTCGGTGTTCCTGGCGATTTTAATCTGCTTTTTTTAGACCGTGTCATCAGCCATCCCGTCATTAAATGGATGGGATGTGCCAATGAACTTAATGCAGCTTATGCCGCAGATGGCTATGCCCGGGTGATGCCAGCGGCAGCACTGCTGACCACGGTTGGCGTCGGTGAATTAAGTGCTATTAATGGTATTGCAGGCAGCTTTGCTGAATACCTTCCGGTGATTCATATCGTTGGTACCCCGGCATTGCGTTCGCAAAAAGCCGCAGAGTTGTTACATCACTCACTGGGGGATGGCGACTTCAGCCATTTTTCCCGTATGGCGAAAGAGGTCACCTGTGCGCAGGCCAATCTAACCGCTGAAAATGCAGTTGCTGAAATTGACAGGCTACTGGTGGCGGCGCTAAGTCAGCGGCGTCCGGTCTATTTGCAATTACCCTGCGATGTTTCACAGGCGTCAGTCACCAGTCAGCCTGGCGCTTTGGCCCTCTATCAACCCCTGTTATCGCCATCATCATTACAAGCCTTTATTGACGCCGCACGTGAAAAGCTACAGTCAGCACACCGGGTCGCATTGTTAGCTGATTTTCTGGCGGATAGATTTGGTGGCCGGGAGTCATTGAACCACTGGGTGTCGGAGGTTAACCTGCCATATTCGACATTATTGATGGGAAAAGGATTACTGGACGAATCACATCCGAGGTTTATCGGTACTTACGCCGGGGCGGCCAGTGATGTCAGTATAAGAGAATATATCGAAGGGGCTGATGTTCTTATCACCGTTGGCGTTTGGTTTATCGATACTATTACTGCCGGATTCAGCCAGCATATCACTCAGGAAAATTGTATTGATATCCAGCCGGAACAGGCACGGATAGGGAAACAGATTTTCAGTCAGATTCCCATGCTGGCTGCGATTGGTGCCCTGCATGAGCTGTGTAAATCGTTACAAGGCGAATGGCAGCAGCCGACGATAACTCATTCAATAGCGCCGACTACACAGCATAATTTACTGAACCAACAAACGTTTTGGTATCACATCCAACACTTTCTACGCCCAAACGACATTGTGGTTACCGATCAGGGCACCTCTTGCTTTGGTGCTGCCACATTGACCTTACCTTCCGGTTGTACTCTTATTGCTCAGTCACTGTGGGGCTCGATTGGTTTCAGTTTGCCTGCCGCTTATGGTTCGCAAGTGGCGCACCCCGCACGACGGGTTATCTTGCTCGTCGGTGATGGTTCTGCCCAACTGACCATCCAGGAACTGGGTTCCATGCTGCGAGATGGGTTAAAACCAATAATTTTCTTACTAAATAATCAAGGGTATACCGTTGAACGAGCTATTCACGGGCCACTGCAACCTTATAACGATATCGCTGCGTGGGATTGGAGCCAATTGCCACACGCATTCAGCAGGAATAAAGCCCTTTTTACCCGCACTGTCACTGAGGTTGAACAATTACAACAACTTATGGCACAACTAGAACACTGCGATCAACTGGCTTTTATCGAGGTGGTGCTGCCGCAAATGGATATTCCTGAATTATTGAACAATGTGGCGAAATCTATTCAGGCGCGTAACGCGGCAATCTGATTTAGCTGACACTATTTTTTAGCTGACACTATTTTTTAGCTGACACTATTTTTTAGCTGACACTATTTTTTAGCTGACACTGTTTTTTAGCTAACACTGTTTTTTAGCTAACATTGTTATTACGACCAGTTAATTGGTCTAACAACCAATAGCCCGCTGGCCCCGGTGGGCTTTTTTTCGACCAAACCGCATCAATAGAGATCATTTTCGGCCAACCAATGGTGGGCAACGCGACCAGTTTTTGACGGCTGTATTGCTCCACCAGCCAGCGTGGCAAAATCGCCCAGCCGAAGCCTTGCTCCGCCATTTCTAACAACATTAAGTAGCTGGGGGCAGACCACATTAGCCCTTGCGACTGGTTGCGCTCAGTACGATTGTAAGTATTGAGGCAAAGTTGCCGGGCGGTAGCCAGTTGTTCGGGGTGAACCTGAGGGAGCTTTGCCAGCGCATGACCCTGCTGCACGAATATCGCCATTTCAGTCTGTGCGGCTAATCGGCTGGCCGCAATATCCGGTGGATAGTACGACTGAACTTCTACTACACCGATATGCGCTCGCCGTAGTTGCAGCAGGTCAATGACGTCGCCCTCTTCGGCAATCAGGCACTCAAATTCGATATCAGGGTAACGCTGCTCAAAGCGACGCAGTAAGTCCTCATGATGTGTTGGTTGATAAGTATCAGAAAGGACAAAAGTCAGTCGGGTTTCAACCTGACCTGCCAGACGTATTGATAGATTATCCAGCCGTTCGCTGGCCGCCAGAATTTCCTGCACATGGGATAGCACACGGCGACCATGGTCAGTTAATACCGGCTGGCGCGCCTGACGGTCAAATAAGGTCAAACCCAGATCGGCTTCCAGATTGGCGATGGCGGTGCTGATAGTTGATTGGCTTTTGCGTAGCTTACGGGCCGCCGCGGAGAAGGACCCAAGGGCTGCGGCTTCAACAAATGCAATTAAGGCTTCGGGAGAATAATGCATAAACTATCTATTTTATCGATGGGTTCTATTTTTAATCTATCTTAAAAAACGATGATAATCACCTCTAACAATCTGTCATCAGTTAATTTAAGTAGGTGTTTTATGCAAGTTCATCACCGATCTCTCTTGGAGCGGATTATTCATGCCGTTGGGTTTGAAGTGATTGCCGTCGCCATTTGTGCGCCCGTCGGCGCATGGTTACTGGATCGCTCCATACTGCAAATGGGAACATTGGCCTTGATCCTCTCCTCAGTGGCAATGCTGTGGAATATTGTTTACAACAGTCTGTTCGACCACTTCTGGCCAGTCAGTCGGGTAGCAAAGACTCTGCTCGTGCGAGTACTCCATGCGCTGGGTTTCGAGGGTGGTTTTATCCTGATAGGCTTACCTATCGCGGCTTTCACGTTGGGTGTTTCGCTATTACAGGCATTTATGTTGGAGATCGGTTTCTTCTTGTTCTTCCTGCCTTACACCGTATGTTACAACTGGGCCTATGACAGCCTGCGGATGCGGGTTATCCGCTCGCGCCAGCTTGCGACATTGCAGCCGGTTTCTGAGGAAGGGCGCAATTCACGCTAAATATTTACGTCATTTTTCACCTTCAGCAGCGGTATTTTGCTGTTGCTGAAACGTTTTTATGTGATCTTTATCGCAAAGCGAAAGGGTTTAGCGCATTGATATTGTTGTTTCTCCAGCCTGATTTTACAGTGGACATAGTTGAAGTTAAGCATCCCTGTAACGGAGAAGTTTCTGATGACAAGCTATGCCCTGGTGGGTGACGTTGGCGGCACTAATGCCCGTTTGGCGCTTTGCGCTGTGGCGACGGGCGAAATATCACAAGCAAAAACATATTCAGGGTTGGAATTCGACAGTCTGGAAGATGTCATTAAGCAATATCTGTCAGACCATACCGTCACCGTAAAGGATGCCTGTATCGCTATTGCTTGCCCGATTACCGGGGATTGGGTGGCGATGACCAATCATACTTGGGCATTTTCTATTGCAGCTATGCAGCAAAGCCTGGGGTTGGATCATCTGGAGGTGATCAACGATTTTACGGCAGTATCGATGGCGATTCCGGTGTTGTCCGAACAGGATGTGTTGCAATTTGGTGGCACAACGCCTCAAGCGGGTAAACCAGTGGCAGTTTATGGTGCAGGTACTGGGCTGGGGGTGGCCCATTTAGTTAATGTGGACCGCCGTTGGATTAGCTTACCGGGAGAGGGCGGTCATGTGGACTTCGCCCCGAACAGCGAAGAAGAAGACTCTATTTTGGCGGTATTGCGTCAGGAACTGGGCCATGTCTCTGCCGAGCGAGTACTTTCCGGGCCGGGGCTGGTTAATTTATACCGAGCTATCGTGATTTCTGATGCACGCCTACCGGAACCTCTGGCACCGAAAGATATTACTGAACGCGCTCTGGCGGATAGCTGTACTGACTGCCGCCGCGCCTTATCACTGTTTTGTGTGATTATGGGCCGTTTTGGCGGCAATCTGGCATTGAATCTCAGCACTTTTGGTGGCGTTTATATTGCCGGCGGTATCGTGCCACGCTTTATGGAATTCTTTACAGCTTCGGGCTTTCGCAGTGCTTTTGAAGATAAAGGCCGTTTCAAAGATTTCCTACAAGATATTCCTGTTTATATGATTACCCATCAGCAACCGGGTTTGCTGGGGGCCGGCGCTTACTTGCGTCAGACATTAGGGCATGAATTATAAGGTTTTTGTTCGCCATCGCTGAAACATGAAAGCAGAGCCAAGGCTCTGCTTTTTTACATCATTGCTTTAAACCAGCCCCCATACTTTACAAACTCTGGCTGAGTTGTATTAGTTATGGTGGTCTCCGTCACCCTCTATTAGGCATGGCTACGGGCAGTTACGCCCGCTGTTGCGGTTGGTGTACTTTCAGTCTCGGTTGCCGCACCTTTTGGCGGTTTGATTATCAACGTCAGCAGCAAGGAAAGTACTGACAGCACTGCGATAACCATAAAGGTCGCCTGATATCCACCCAGTTGTGCGGCAATAAACGAACCTGCCAGAGCACCCAAACCAAACCCTTGATAGATGACACCGTAGTTTTTACTGTGATTTTTCAGACCGAAGAAGTCGCCCACAATCGCTGGGAACACCGTAATATTGCCGCCGAAGCAGAAGGCTATCGCCCCGACACACAAGAAGAACAGCGCATGAGTCAGTGGAACAAAACTCAACACGGATACCGCTAATGTGGTGACCAGCAAGGTGAAGCTGATTACGCGCAAACGGCCCACTTTGTCTGATAGTGCGCCAAGGATAATGCGCCCGGCGGTATTAAAGATGGCAATGGCTGAAACGGTGTTGGCAGCCGTCACCAAGTCCATTCCTGCCAGTTGTACGCCTAAATCTTTCACGATACCAATCAGATATAAGCCACTCATACATGCGGTGAAGAAGATGATAAATAAGAAGTAAGACTCTTTAACCGCCAGCATCTCTTTGACACTAAAATCACGCCCGGCACGGGCGGTTTGCAGGCTGTTATTGACCTGTGGTGCCACCGCTTTTTCTTGTAGCAGGAAAGAGCCAGCCCCTACTAATACCATCACGATGAGGCCCCAGTAGAAGAATGCCAGCGACACTCCTTGGTTGGCAATCAGACTGGCATTTACATATTTGAACAATAAGCTGCCGGTACCAAATGCCCCCACTGAAATGCCGGAAATCAGCCCTTTACGTTCCGGGAACCATTTGATCAGATTCGATAGGGTGGTGATGTAGGCGGTACCATCGGCGAAACCGACCACGATACCAGCCAATAGATAAATCATTCCCAATGATGTGGCAAAAGAGCTGGCAATCAGGCCCAAACCAAGAATGATACCGGAAAGTAACGTCAGTTTACGGATACCGATGCGCTCTTGCAGGCGGCCAGCAAACAGAGTGGCAATAGCGAGAGAAAAACTGGTAATGGAAAATGTGGTTGCAACTGCCCCTAACGACCAACTGAACTTCTCTCCCAGTGGCTGATTAAATAAGCTCCAGGTATAGATAGTTCCCAACCCCATTTGAACGATGATGGTACCCGCAACAATTAGCCAACGATTTACCGGTTTACTGCTCATGCCGGACTCCTTAAACATCAATGCAATGTGGCCCGAATATGGCTATTGCGAACATAACAATGATTTGCAATAGCGTCGGAAGCCAAAGATTACGCGCTGATGGGGCACCGGAAATCTTGTCTTGAGGTGTTATCAGCCCGCCGAATGAAACCAGTATACGGGCGGGCTAATCACTATAGATCGAAAGGGGAATGAGCTGCATTCCACGCGGAATGAAATGCATTTAAAGGCGCATCAGTTGCCTGAATTCTTTTATCTTGCTGCGGCTGACAGGGACTTCAAAGTCCAAATCACTGAGCCGCAGAATATAGGTATTATTAAACCACGGCACAATTTCACGGATTTTGGCTAAATTGACACAATAGGAGCGATGGCAGCGGAAGAAGTACTCCTCCGGTAGGCGGCTGAAAAATTCAGTAATATTCATCGGCATAATGAATTCTTCGCGCCGCGTATAGACCAACGTGACCTTTTCCTGTGCTGCGGCATAATAGATATCATTGATGTCAGTGACGATAATGCGCTCATCTTTCATCAAATTGATGGTATGCGCCGCAGAACGGTGGTTGGTACTGCTGGTCTGTTCTCTATTTTGGTGCTCACGCTTATGCAGCGCTTCGAGTTTTTGCAGCATAGTGACAATACGAGACTCATGATAAGGCTTTAAAATATAGTCAAATGCTTCAATTTCAAAGGCTTCAACTGCATGCTCTTTATAGGCTGTGATAAAGATAATATAAGGCTTATGGGCAAATTTACTGATGTTCTGTGCCAATAACACGCCATCCAATGATGGAATATTGATATCGAGAAAAATAGCATCGACCTGATGGTTCTGCAGGTATTTAAGCACATCCAGCCCATCTTCAAAGGTTGCCTCAATGGTGATGTTGCTATGCTGGCGAATCAGGTAACTCAACTCTTCTTGAGCCAGAAACTCATCTTCAACAATGATTGCTTTCACGGATTAGACTCCGGCTGGAATACGGGTGTCAGCATGGATTTTGCCGCCATTTTTGCTGATATAAAAAGAGATCTCGGTGCCCGGTTCCATGCGGCGTATCTGTAAACCTTCCCCATACAGTAATTTCACCCGATGATGCACATTGAGTAAACCAATTTTATTGCCCGGCATTTCATTATTCGCCACGCGCTCAATTGTCTCTGGGTTAATACCATTACCGGTGTCTTTTACGGAAATTTTTATTTGGTCGCCACTGTCTTTAACCGCAATGACTACCACACCTTTACCACGACACGGCTGAATGCCATGCACAATGGCATTTTCAACCAAGGGTTGAATTAACAAACTGGGTATTTTCAGCGCAATATCGTCGTCAATATCATAAATCACAGTTAACTTGCTGCCGAAGCGGGCCTGCTCGATGGCGATATAATCCTGAATTTGATGTAGTTCTTTGCGAATATCAATCTGTTCGTCATTCAGCTCAAGGTTATAACGCAGATAACGGGATAAATTGATGATCAATTGGCGCGCGGTATCTGGATTAATACGAATTGAGGACGAGATAGCATTCAAGGCATTAAATAAGAAGTGCGGGTTAATTTTACTTTGTAGTGCGCGCATTTCCGCTTTATTTGCCATTTCGCGCAGTTGCTCTATACGGGAAACTTCAATCTGGGTTGAGATGATTTGTGACAAGCCGACCGCCATCACTTTCAGTGAATAGGTAATTTTATGTGCATGGCAATAGTAGATCTTCAGTGAGCCAGTGACTTCACCTTTTTCCCATAACGGAATAATGATGAGGGAGTGAATTTGTGGCGTGCGATGGACTTCATCATTATTGCGGATGGTAATCTTCCCACGCTGAATGCTCTCTTTGGTAATATCACTGATGATCTCATGACCGATATTATAGGCTTCAACGCCCACCCCCACATAAGCCAAAATATGTTGGGTGTCGGTAATGGCGACAGCATCTGCCTTAATATCGGTGCGAATAATCTCACACACACTGCGCAGTGATTCGCCATTGATATTGCGAAAATAGGGCAGGGTTTTATTGGCGATATCCAGTGCCAGTTTTGCTTGCCGCGCGGCAATAACCTCTTTTTCATCTTCGACACTCTGTACCAGCAGGACAATTAACCCGATACAAACCGCCCCTAAGATCATCGGAATGGCGATTTTAGACACAATATCAATACCTAATGCGGTCGGCCTGGCCCAAATAATCACCAATAGCATGGTGAGTGACTCAC
This sequence comes from Yersinia sp. 1252 StPb PI, assembly GCF_048593885.1. Taxonomy (NCBI): domain Bacteria; kingdom Pseudomonadati; phylum Pseudomonadota; class Gammaproteobacteria; order Enterobacterales; family Yersiniaceae; genus Yersinia; species Yersinia sp. 1252 StPb PI. The sequence goes on from NZ_JAZGQE010000060.1 coordinate 13,699, forward strand.
AAATCATGCCTGCCAGAATACCGATACTCCATTGCCGCTCTTTCTTTACTTTCAGATTTATATAGCCGGACATCAGGCCGGCTATAATGCTGGTAATCAGACAGGGGATTGATGTAATTCCATCAATATCAATTAAATATCGGTGAGAACCGGCGATAAGCCCGGTAATGATACCTACCCACGGGCCAAATAAAATACCGCCAGACATGACGGCAATAACCCGAACATTCACTAATGAACCTTCGACGTTAATACCGGAATAAGTACCAAAAATAGCGAACAACGAGAAGATAGCGGTTACCGCTGCCAGTTCCAGTGGTGTGTGCTTCTCTTTTTGCAATAACTGACGAAACAGGTGGGTGCGAGTCAGAAAGAATAAACAAATCAACATTAATGCGGCACGATCAAACACCGCCAGTAGCATTTCAAATATCTGGTGCACACTATTTTCTCTTGGCGACAGCCTTGAATCTTAGTTTGGGACCATCAGATTCGGCGGCGAATAAGCGGCTAACTATAAGGAAAATGAGCGGCAACTGCCACTTTATCCGCGTTATCCGGTGAATCGACGCGGCGGATTGCAGGGGGAGTCTGCTGGCGGGTCGCGCCAGCAGAGATAACGTTGAGGAGATTATTTATATCGTTATTATTGGCAGAGAAACACGGGATTGATAGGAATGTTATTCAGCCATACCCAACTGTTGTTTGCCAAGGGTGGTTAGGTTATCGGCGGTGGCTCTGCCACTGAAATCCACCTCGAAATCATCGGCGGCAAAGTCTGGTGGTGAGCGGCCATCAATAAAACTGGCTAACTGGCGTGGCAGGTATGCGGCGTTCTTGTCGCACCATGGCGCCGCCGCGATATACATGACGTTGCTGTCAAACTCACCATTATGTTCATTTTCCACTGAGTGAATCACGTCGCAATGCCAGAATACCGTATCACCTGCTTCCAAATCTGGAATAGGGGAAATGGCTTCGATTAAAAGAGGATGCCACTGCTCAGAGGCGGATAAAGCGCGCCCTGGTGCTGCACCGCACAGATCATCGTCAGCAACATCATCTTGTAATGCGCGCAGCAGGATATAGGCCATGGCATTAGCGATCGGGATAACATTCAGCGTCCCCGCATGGGTTCGCTGTGGTGTCAGTGCTGTCCAGCCTTGGAAGGTGCGGAACATCGAGCACACTGCCGGTGAGGGGAACTCACGCACTTGTGGGCGGCCTTCAGCGGCGAATGGATCATACTTCTGCCAGTCACCCGAGAACACGTGGCGGTACACATGACGGAAGTTCTCATCCAACCAGCGCTCTATGGAGCCACCATCAACGTGGGGTGATAAGCCCAGTGACGATGATTTTGGCGGGCGGCGACGGGTCCGGTCGGCATAAGTCACCACCCGGTTAGCATCAAAATGTTGCTTGCCGTTACTCTCGGTTTGCCACAGATTATTTAAGAATACCTGCACCGCATTCATGCGCTGATCCTGGCGAGCCTCAACCTGCGGTGTTGACCAGTAAATTCCGTAAATTTGCGGTTTGCTGGCAGCCAGCGTACCGAAATAGTTATCTTCCGCCGCATTTTTCAGGCGTTCGACGAAATTATTACGTTCGAGATAGTTACCGATTTCACGGTTCCACGCTGCTGCTTTTTCTGTTGGGAAGACACCGAGAATGGCGCAGCATCCTCGTTGTTTTATTTGTGCTTTTTGTTCTTCAGTGACGTTACCATTGATAATATCATCGGCATGAATTTGGGGAACAGGGTTCTCACCCTGCGCCAAACTACGGCGGATTTCGGTGACTTGCTGGCGAATATTCTCTTCCACGGCTTGGAAGACCTGCTGATAATCAGGCAGCGCCTGACGTAATTGCTGCTTCACCGCTTTGATTGCTGCGGGAATATCGTTTATTTGTAATGAAGCCATAATACTGATTCTCCGATAGCTGTAGGGGAGGGCCGTGGTAATGGCGCGCGCGATGCTGACCATTTGTTTGTTTTTTGTTATCTTGAAGTGAACATTATTTAAGTAAAATAGAGAAGAATAAAGGGATGAGGTTATGGAAAAATTTCCTCTTTAATATTCTGCGTTCTGTTTATGGCTAACATCTTCAATTCGAGGGAAAAATGTCACCAGTGATCCCGATGTTCAGTAGCTCGCCGATTTCTCTGAGAACACCACGGTTGGTGCTCGAGAGCCTCAAAGAGCAGGATTGGCCGCTGTTTTTAGGCTTATACCAGGATCCTGTGGTTCAGCGTTATATGGCAGATCCGATGGATATGGCCGAGATTCGCGCGCGTTTTGAATCACGTTTAACCCCTTGGGAAAAGGCCTCCAGCCATTGGCTATGTCTGGTGGTTCGTGAACGCGCCAGCGGGCAGAGCATGGGGCTTACCGGCTTTTTGGCTGATTGGTTGCCGTTACAGCAAGCTGAAGTGGGTTATGCCATGTTACCGTCCTGCCAGGGCAAAGGTTTTGCCAAAGAATCCTTGTTGGCTGTATTGGCGTTTGGTTTCCAGCAATGTCAGTTTCATAAAATGAAAGCCACGGTTACTGTGGGCAACCATGCTTCACGCGGGTTACTGGAACGCTGTGGTTTTCAGTTGGAAGGGACGTTGCGTGATAATTATCAACTTGGCGGGCAATGGTGTGATGACTGGGTGTTAGGGATGCTGGCTAGTGAGTTTGATTCTCAGTAACTTCTCCGATGAGTTAGATATTTGTTACCAGCCACTCGACAGCCCTTTAGCGCTGGGATATGTTCATAAACAGACCATCTGATGGTCAGCGTCGCTCGGACGGTCCGGGCGCTAACGTATCCTCGAGGAAATTATGGCTGAACTCCCTGCTAAGCGTCGTTTTACCCGTATTGATCGCCTGCCCCCTTATGTTTTCAATATTACCGCTGAGTTGAAAATGGCGGCCCGCCGTCGCGGTGAAGATATTATTGATTTCAGTATGGGTAATCCCGATGGTCCGACACCACCACATATCGTTGAGAAAATGTGCAGTGTCGCGCAACGTGAAGACACCCACGGCTACTCAACCTCTCGGGGTATACCGCGGCTGCGTAGGGCCATTTCTAACTGGTACGCCGAGCGTTACCTGGTGGATATTGATCCTGAAACTGAAGCTATTGTCACTATCGGTTCGAAAGAGGGGCTGGCTCATCTGATGCTGGCGACACTGGACCACGGTGATACAGTGTTGGTGCCGAATCCTAGCTACCCGATTCATATTTATGGTGCGGTGATTGCAGGGGCGCAAGTTCGCTCGGTCCCATTGACCGAAGGCATTGATTTCTTTTGTGAATTGGAACGTGCGATTCGTGAAACCATTCCTAAACCGAAAATGATGATCCTCGGCTTCCCGTCTAACCCTACAGCACAATGTGTGGAGCTGGAATTTTTTGAACGGGTGGTGGCGTTAGCGAAGCAATACGACGTGCTGGTGGTGCATGACTTGGCCTATGCCGACATTGTATATGATGGTTGGAAAGCGCCGTCAATCATGCAAGTGCCTGGGGCAAAAGACATTGCGGTTGAGTTTTTCACCTTATCCAAAAGCTACAATATGGCCGGTTGGCGTATTGGTTTTATGGTGGGTAACCCGGAATTGGTTAATGCGCTGGCTCGCATCAAAAGCTATCACGACTATGGCACTTTTACCCCGTTGCAGGTGGCGGCAATTGCTGCCTTGGAAGGGGACCAACAGTGTGTTCGTGATATCGCTGAAAAATATCGCCAGCGGCGTAACGTGTTGGTGCGTGGGTTGCATGAGGCTGGTTGGATGGTTGAAAACCCCAAAGCGTCGATGTATGTCTGGGCGAAAATCCCAGAGCCTTACGCCCATTTAGGCTCACTCGAGTTTGCCAAGCGCCTGTTGTCTGAGGCAAAAGTCTGCGTTTCGCCGGGGATAGGATTCGGTGATTACGGTGATACTCATGTCCGTTTCGCTTTGATTGAGAATCAGGACCGGACTCGTCAGGCGGTGCGCGGAATTAAGAGTATGTTCCGTACTGATGGTTTGCTGAAACCGAGTAAAGCGGTTTCAGGTGACGGTATCTAACCCCGCGCTTACCATTAACTAAATAGCTAACTCTCTATTCTGACCGGCGACCCACGCTGTCCGGTCAGAATAAAGTACCTTGTGTTCAAAACGTTATCCGCCCTCCTTAATGTTTTCTTCATCTATTTTGCACCATACTGATTATTAACTTGATGAAGTCAGTGGAGCACCACAATGAGAAATCGCTATTCACTACCCCAAATAACCCTGCACTGGCTGACGCTAGTGATGATCATTCTGACTTATGCCGCCATGTTACTCAGTGACAGGGTACCGGATGAAGATCGTACATTAGTGAAAAATCTGCATTTCAATTTTGGTATTTCTGTCTGGCTACTGATGTTGGTGCGGCTGTGGTTGCGCCAGCGCAATACAACACCAGCGATCACCCCAAGGTTACCTAACTGGCAGTTGTTAGGGGCGCAGATTATGCATTGGGGTCTGTATTTAATGTTCTTATCATTACCGGTGCTGGGCGTGTTGGCTCAGGCTTATGGTGGGAAAACCTGGTTCTTGCTGGGGTGGCAGGTACCGCAGTGGGTAACACCGGATGATGTCGCGCGTGGTTATCTTAAGCAGACTCACGAGCTAATTGCCAATTTAGGCTATTTTGTGATTGGCGCTCATGCACTGGCCGCGCTTTATCATCACTATATTCGCCGGGATGATACGTTACGCCGAATGATGCCAGGAAAATGATAAAGGGCGCGAATGCGCCCTCTATACGATGTCAGATTGTGGATGGTTCGAGTTAATATTACTCGACCATCATCATGAAGGTGCCAACCCAAACCACCAACATAATAGAGATACCCATAAAGAAATATTTCACTGAACAACTCCCCTTGGAGCTACCTCGCCAGTAACGATCCAAATTGCTGTGCTACGTTTACCCTTGTTACTTAAAATTACAGTGGTGTTCGCTACGCTCACTAACCCGAGTCACTGACTGATGTCAGCTTGTCGGTATCAACTCACGTTCTGCCTGACTGTAATGCCAAGTTCTTTGGGTATTAAATGTGGACGAATCACGCTTTTAATCAATGGTAGCCATTTCATCACAACTGGCCAGCTATCAATCTGAGATACATCCGAATTGTCATGCCAGCCTGAGCTAACTCAGTGGCATACGACAGGATCGGGCTAATGTAATCCCAACAGGGAGAAACTTTCAATACTGTAATTTTATGCATTAGATCACGTTTTCGTATATAAACCGCAAATATTGTGAGCCAATGCATTGAAGTGTGAAGCTATTAACGTTTTTTTAAATTATCGCTAAATAACAATTTGTTACTCTCTTGGTTATAATCTAAGCCAATCTGGCCGACGTTAAGACAATCAGCTTATTTTTTTCACCGCGATATTGGCCTCAAAGCCCAGTAAATACAGGGCTTGCTCCAGTGCTTCAACCTTGGAAGCGTGGTACACATCCAGCAGGCGATCCATCTGTGCGGCATTCAAACCGAGCTTGCGCGCCATATCTGCTTTGCGGGTATTGGTGGTTAACATGGCATTGTGTAATTCAGCTTTCAGTCGCACCAGAATGGGCACATGAACTGCAATATCACCCGGTTGCAGCGCTGAGGGGGCGGGGACGGGGCGGCGCTCTTCCATTTCTGCTGCAATACCATTCTTAATACCGTCCTGTGCTTCCAGTTCAATATCTTCCTGAGAGTAGGTCACTGATTCCAATTCAGGGAAGTCGCGATACTGGATGTGGTACTCGCCGCTGGCTTCATCAAGGGTATAATGGGCTGGGTAATGGAACACGGTGTCACTCCTGTGGGGTACAAGCTATTAAAGGTAGTGGCATTGTACTGACATCAGCAGGTCGGGGTTACTTATTTAACGTAGTAGCACTTTGATTCAATCGGCCATTTTGGGTGATGTCAGCCGCATTTCCAGCGCCCTTGCCGGGCATCTGAATGCACACTCACCGCAGCCATCGCACTGCGCTAAAGCCAGTATCGGCGGCTGGTGGGGCTGCCACGCCAAAGCCTGTTTATCACAGTAATCGGCGCAACTGTCGCAGTAGATATAGGTATTTTGACAGATGTTTTCTACGTGAGGGTGCGCCGTAATATAGTGGGTAGAGGGGGATAAAGCACCGGTTTGGCAAGCAGTGGTACAGGCCAGACAACGGCTGCAATATTGGGTAGAGAAATCCAACTCAGGCCGTTGACTGACCATGACTATCAGATGCTCGTCGCAGACGTGCATGCAGGCTTCACACCCCGTACACGTTTGCGTGAAAGCACTTTCAATAATGGCTCCCGGTGGTCTGATTGCGCTCCCCGATGGGAGAGTAAGTGGTTGTTGGCGGGCGCTTTTTAGCAAGCCACGAAATAGCCCACGGCGACTGATGGTGCGGTTTTCCAGATACGCCTTGTAGTAGCGCTCGTCTTTTATCACCGAAATAGCTCACGGGGCTGAGGAAATAGGCCCAGTTCAGTTTGTAAGGTTTTCAGGTAGCACTCGGCGATTTTTGCCAGCAACGGATATACCTGATGCTCGGTTTGGCTGTTGGTTACCAGCTCAAGATAGCGATAGGCCCACGGCAGTAAATGCTCAGTGAGCAGTGCTAGCGCGGCTTTATCCGATGGGGGCTTAGTTGTCGGCTGCTGTTCAATTAAATGAACCCATGCCAGTAACATGAGGCCAAATTGATCTTCCGGTTCACGTATCGCACTTTGATTCACCAACCCGAATGTTGACAGGAATTGGCGATATTGCAGGGTGCTCGTCCCCATCAAGATATTTTCTTTATCCAGATAAACTGACCCCCAAGGTGGGGCGGGCATTTCACCTTGTCCCTCAAACAAAATCGAGAAATCATATTCCAGTTGCTCGGGTTGGATACTCGGCATCTGTTGGCAATATCGTGCAATTTTAGCCGGATTGGGCCACGGAAAAATCTCAGCAATCTGTGGCAGTAGTGGCCAAAGGCGCTGTACGGTATTGGACTGTGGTGGATAGTAAAAACAGGCACCTAAAATCCTCGGCAGAGTGGTGTTCAGTAACATCAAAATTTTCTCTCTTCAGGTCCAGCTATCTCAATACGGCTTAGCCGCAGGTATCACGGCTAAACAGTTATTTGTCAGTAGGCCAATAGAATCAATATGTTAATTTACATTGGCACTTGCCAGAGATTGTAGAAAGCGATACGCCCAGCCAACTCACCGATCACCAGCGCCGAGGCACTGACCGCGAGCGTAACCCGAGGGATCCTGTCTTTCAGTAATGCTGCGGCAGCAACAAAGATACCGAGCGTTAGCAGCAGAATTTGAATTCCCCAAAACAGCGCCTGCTGGCTACTCAGTTGTGCTGAACTTTGACCCAGAAAGCTGAGGTAACCCGGTTTATTCACCAAAGTCACAATGGCACCGACCAACACGGCTGATGCGCCAAGCTGACGAGCGCCGGTCAGAATAGCGCAAGCGCCGCCCCCGACCAGTACCGTCATCCACAGTTGTAGGGCGGTGTACGAGGTATCCCAATTAGGCACGGTTGTCAGTTGATAAACTTGGGTGATTGACCAGGCGAAGGCCAGGCCGAAGATAACCGTTGCCACATTGCACAGCATTGCCAGTAATGTATTTTTGGCTATGGTTGAGAAAAATACGGTGCCACAGGCCATGGCGACAAACAACCCACTGAGCACTATCTCATTACTCATCGGTGAGCGACCAACACCCAAGAGCATGGTGGCGGCGCGCAATGGTTGCCCAACATGCAGTGTGCCAACGATCAGGCCTACCATCATCAGTATCAGGCCGATGATATTGGCTTGTTTGAGTTGCAGTGGCGTGGTCATACCGAGTTTGTGACTCAGTAGCACCAGTGCAAACAACCCGACAGCGGTTTGCCCCAGTACGGTAAAAAACACCAAGGGTAATTCATGCATTTTATACCTCCGCCGGATTTTGGATGCGGCCTGATGTATCACCGGATGGCTTGGCATCACGGTGGCTTCTGATAACCAGATTGGGGTGTGTCAGATGCGCGTGCGGCAATGGCGCAATGGCATTCTCTTCACCGTATTTATCCCTCAATAGCGTGATTTCATCAAAATCTAACGCCCGCTGCGGGCAGGATTCGACACAAACTGGCTTATCACCTGCGGCGACCCGCTGATAGCAGCCATCGCACTTGGTCATCAGTTTCTTCTTGGCATCAAATTGCGGCGCACCATACGGGCAGCGCATCTCGCAATAGCGGCAGCCGACACAGAGATCCTGATTAACCACCACCAAACCATCTTCTTCGCGTTTATGCATGGCACCGGTTGGGCAACCCGTTACGCAGGTAGGTGATGAACAGTGGTTACAGGCGATAGAGAGGTAGTAGTTAAAGACATTTTGTACCCAGATATTGTTCTGCTGAGTCCAACTGCCGCCGCCATATTCATAAACCCGACGCAGCTTCGGCCCGAGATCCAACTTCTTCTCATCCTTGCAACTGATTTGGCAGGTCTTACATCCGGTGCACTTGGTGGAGTCGACAAAAAAACCATATTGCTTCATTATTCAACTCCTTATATACGTTTTACTTCAACGAGGTTGGTGTGTTGTGGGTTACCTTTTGCCAGTGGCGACGGTCGCAGTGTTGTTAACGTATTGATACACCCTCCCACATCAATGCCGTCCTTATTGGTATTTCGCCATGCACCCTGCGGCACGGTAATAACCCCCGGCAACACCCGTTCGGTAACCTTTGCTGCAATACGCATGCGGCCTCGGCTGTTAAAAATTTCGACCATATCCCCTTGTTGGATACCGCGAGGCTGGGCATCAATAGGGTTAATCCAAAACTGATGTGGTACCGCTTCCCGCAGCATGGCTACGTTGTAGTAGGAGGAGTGGGTATGGCCTTTGATATGGAAGCCTGTCATCTGCAAAGGGTAGGTTTTCATGGTTTCTACATCGCTAACACCTTCAAAGGTTGGGCAATATTCGGCGACAGCGGTAATGCGATCACCGGGTGCCAGTTGCCACTCTTTTTCCAATGTTGCCAGCGCTTGCGAGTAGATCTCAATTTTGCCAGACGGGGTTTTCAACGGGTGGTTCACAGGGTCATCACGGAAATCTTTTAACGCGATATATTGACTGCTGTCGGCATAAATACGATCGATGATGCCTTGGTCGTTGGTCTGTTCAAAAGGTGGCAAGGCAGGGTTTTTCTCACGCATTTTGTTATAACTGATTTCAATCCATTCTTGCTGGGTATGGCCTTCGGTAAAGGCATCGCCAATTCCTAACTTGGTGGCAATTTCGGCTAACACATCATAAGACGGGCGGCACTCCCACAGCGGCTCGATCGCATTTTGCAACCGTGTGACGTAGTGATAAGCCCCACTGGCGTAGGAGTTATCAATTAAATCATTTGATTCAACTGAGGTGACATCGGGCAGTAATAAATCAGCATATTTGGCAGAGTTGGTCATGTGGTTTTCCCACACCAAAATAAACTCGCACAGTGATTCATCTTGTAAAATGCGGTGGGTTTTATTCAGATCAGAATGCTGATTGCCGATAACATTACTGGCGTAGTTCCACATAAACTTAATATTGGTATCAAGTTTATCTTTATTCTTCACATGCGCATTTTTCGCTGTCATTTCAGTGCCACGAAAAATAGCATCGGTCCACATAAAGCAGGGAATAGCAGTCTTCACTGGGTTCGGAATACTGAATCCCGGCACCGGATATTTCACATTCCCGCCCCAGGCTCCAGTATTGGTTCCGGCGCGGCCAATATTACCAGTCATCAATGGCAACATCATAATAGCGCGCGCCGCCTGTTCGCCATTAGCACTGCGCTGAATCCCCCAACCTTGTGATATCCATGCTGCACGGGCATTTCCCAACTCGCGGGCTAATTGAATAATCCGCGTTGGCGCAATACCGGTTATCTCACTGGCCCATTGCGGTGTTTTTTCTACCCCGTCGAGGCCGTTACCTAAAATATAGTCTTTGTAAGAACCATTGGCGGGGGCTGAGGCGGGTAATGTTGTGGCATCCCAGCCGACACAATATTGTGCCAGGAAATCTTCATCAGTCAGATTTTCTTTAATTAATACATGTCCTAATGCCGCCACCAGCGCGGCATCGGTACCTGGGAAGATGGGGACCCATTCTGCATTGAGGGTCGTTACGCTGTCGGTCATCCGTGGATCGATAATAATGACTTTGGCTTTGCTTTGCCCCAGAGCATGAACGGTTTCGATATATTGCCCGCCGCCCGACATCCGAGTCTCTGCCAGATTATGGCCAAACATAACCACCAGGTCTGAGTTTTTAATTTCATCCAGCAAAGTTTCGTCTGCATTGCCATAGATATACGGCATTACCGTATTTATTTGGGCGGTGGAATAAGTACCGTGTTGATCGAGAAAACCACCTAGCAAGCTCAGCATTCTTTTACAGGCATTGCGGCCTTGTAAATTAGCGCCGGTCGAACCAGAACCATATTGATAATAAATTGCTTCGTTGCCGTATTGTGCAATGGTTCTTTTTAGATTATCAGCCACAATAGTGGTAGCTTCATCCCAACTGATACGTTTAAATTTACCTTCGCCGCGTTTGCCAACACGCAGCATGGGATATTTTACTCGATCCGGATTATATGTTTTCCATCTTACCGATCTGCCACGTAAACAGGGGCGAATTTGATGCTCACCAAAGGTGGAGTCATCATAAATTGCTTCATTAGCAATCTTAATAATTTCGCCATTTCTCACATGTACTTTTAGTGGGCAGCGGCTACCGCAGTTGACCAGACAAGCACTGTATTTAATGGTTTCTTCTGTTGTTGCTGCGTGCTCTTCTGGCGCGGCATGTACTGAAAAAGGAAGGGTGATAGAACCGGCAATAGCCGCAGCCCCGGTGACTGCGGCGGATGTTTGAATAAATTCACGGCGGCTTAGTGAGCCGGTGATAGGTCTTTTATTGTTATTCATCGACATTACCTTTGCGGAGGACACTTTTTTAATGAAAAATAAGAAAATTAGGGTTGAGCGGCAATGTCTCACCTTAGGAAATAACTTGTTACTTTTATATGATGTAAATCAATTAAGACGATATAACAGAAATATCGCGCTGTTTTTTGTGAGTGAGGCGAAGGTTATTAATAATTTACCGTAAGATATTAACTATTTCC